>JAEZMC010000395.1 GCA_023435805.1 Bacillota bacterium
TGTAAAGCTTGTGTCTTTGCATATATTGTTCGATACCCTCGCATACTTTTATACAGGCATCGGGGTAAATCAGCCCAGCCGTACCGACCATGACGGCTGTTGCCCCGGCCAGCATGAATTCCACCGCGTCATTGCCGTCGGAAATACCGCCCATCCCGATAACCGGCACCTTTACTGCCTGTGCTGCTTCATACACCATTCTGACAGCAATGGGTTTCACCGCAGGCCCCGAAAGTCCGCCGGTATTATTGGCCAGTACAGGCCTTCTGCTTTCAATATCAATGGCCATGCCCAGCAGCGTATTGATCAGCGACAGCGCATCCGCACCCGCGTCCGCTGCAGCTGCAGCAATTTCGGCAATATTGGACACGTTGGGTGTGAGCTTGACGATCAAAGGCTTACGGCAATATTTTCTCACGTGGGAGGTTATTTCTGCAATCCCTGAAGCGTTGTTTCCAAATGCAACACAGCCGGCTTTGACATTGGGGCAGGATACGTTCAGTTCAATGGCATCAATATCGGCATCGGAAAGTATCCGCGCCATCTCACAGTATTCCTCGATGGTATTGCCCGCTATGTTCACAATAATTGCCGTTGAATAGCGCCGTAAAAAAGGTATTTCGTTTTCTATAAAAGCCGCTACGCCAGGATTCTGCAAGCCTACACTGTTCAGCATGCCGGCCGGTGTTTCCGCCACCCTTGGAGGCTTGTTTCCCTGCCTCGGCTTCAATGTTAGGCCTTTTACGCTGATGCCGCCCAGCCTGTTCAGGTCCATGTACCCGGCATGCTCCCGGCCGAAGCCGAAAGTTCCCGAGGCCGCAATGACCGGATTCTTCAGCTTAAGTCCGCCGATATCCACTTCCAGGTCGATTGGTTTCACTTTTGCATTCATTCGATCTATTCCCTTTCCTGTTGATACTCCGGCAAAGCACACTGCTGCTTATTCGTCAAACAGGATATCCCGGCTGTCAAACACCGGTCCATCCGTGCAAACGTGGCTATACTGCCAACCCTCGCTCTCAGCATCTCCGGCCCCTTCGGCCCTGGTTTTGCAGGCGCATACCAGGCAGGCTCCGAAGCCGCAGCCCATACGCTGTTCCAGCGACACCTGGCAGCGTATCCCCGCGGCATTTGCGGTTGCTGCCACTCTTTTCAGCATGGGTGCCGGTCCGCAGGCATAAATCATGTCAAGGCGCTCAGCCTCAATGTCTCTTTTCAGCATGTCGGTCACATATCCGGCCGTACCGTAACTGCCGTCGTCTGTTGCAATTTCCAGGACAGATGCACTCTCGCGAAACGCATCCTCCAGCACGACCAGTCCTTTCGTACGAAAGCCCAGATACGCCCTTTTCATATTTGCCCTGCTTTCATTCAGCAGAAACAGCAATGGGAAAATACCGATTCCGCCTCCCACAACCGCGATGCGGCCAAATTGTGCATTCAGGTCAAAACCGTTCCCAAGCGGACCCAGCACATCCAGCTCATCCCCGGGCTTTTTGTGCGTCAGCAGGCCTGTGCCGCCGCCCTTCTTTTGAAACAGCAGCTCATAGCAGCCATTCTCCCTGTCCACTGTACAAATGCTGATAGGGCGCCGCAGCAATGCCTGCGAGCCTTCACAGCATTTTACATTGACAAACTGTCCGGGTCTGGCACTCCCGGAAACGGCCCCGGATTCCACTGTCAACCTGTAAATCTCCTCTGTAAGCTGCTCAATATTCTTTATCCTGTCCTTCAAATGCCTGGACATGCGCACCTCCCGTATCCGAATCCATCGGAACTGCGGCAGCTTCCTGACTCCGGCCGCAATTCCTTTCATTCCCTATTTTACACATCAAATATGCTCAGGTCCAGAACCTCCAGTTCTTCCTGCCTGTTCTGCAGCTCGATGCAGTTCAGCACCGCTTTTACAGTGTCCAGTGACGTCAGGCAGGGTATGGACATTTCAACCGCCTTGCGCCGGATCTTGAAGCCGTCCCTCTCAGGCTGCCGGCCCTTTGTCGGTGTATTGACCACCAGCTTGATCCTGCCGGAGGAAATCAGGTCCAATATGTTTGGCGTACCCTCGTCAATTTTTTTCACCGCGTTGGTGGCAATCCCGTGTGCATTGAGCATGTTGGCTGTCTTTCCGGTCGCCCACAGCTCGTAGCCAAGTTTTTCGAAATTCTCGGCGATTTCCATCAGCTCGGGCTTATCGGTATCCCGAACCGTCATCAGTACGCCGCCGCCTTTACCCGGAAGCTTGACGCCCGCTGCAATGATCCCCTTGTACAGGGCTTCATGGATGGTTTTACCTATTCCGAGCACCTCCCCGGTGGATTTCATCTCCGGACCCAGACCGGTGTCCACATCGTGGAGCTTTTCGAAGGAAAACACCGGCACCTTGACAGCCACATAATCAGCCTCTTTGTAAAGCCCGGTCCCGTATTTGAAATCACTGAGCTTTTTACCGGTCATCAGCTTGGTGGCAATGTTCACCATCGGTATACCGGTAACCTTGCTGATGTAGGGCACGGTCCGGCTGGAACGAGGGTTAACCTCGATCACATGAAGCTCGCCGTTGTAAAGCACATACTGTATGTTGATCATACCGATTACGTTCAAAGCCTTTGCAAGACGTTCCGTGTAATCTACGATTTTCTCTGTTGTCTTTTTGTCAAGTGAAGCCGCGGGATAAACCGAGATGCTGTCTCCGGAGTGTACCCCCGCCCGTTCAAGGTGTTCCATGATACCTGGAATCAACAGGCTTTCACCGTCACAGATGGCATCCACTTCAATTTCCTTGCCCATCAGATATTTATCCACCAGGATGGGATGCTCCTGCTTTACCCGGTTGATAATTTCCATAAACTCGATGATATCCTGATCACTGTAAGCGATCTCCATACCCTGTCCGCCCAGTACATAGGACGGCCGTACCAGAACGGGGTATATCAGTTCGTTGGCAGCCGTCAGCGCCTGCTCCAGCGTGTAGACCGTTTTGCCCTTTGGCCGCGGAATACCGGCTTCCTCCAGTATCCTGTCGAATTTCTCCCTGTCCTCCGCTGCATCCACATCCTTCGCCTGGGTGCCGAATATCTTCACGCCCATATCACTGAGCGCATTGGCCAGCTTGATGGCCGTCTGTCCGCCAAATTGCACGATCACTCCCTCCGGCTTTTCACATTCGATGATGCTTTCGACATCTTCGATGGTCAACGGCTCGAAATAGAGCTTGTCGGACGTATCAAAATCGGTGCTGACCGTTTCGGGGTTGTTATTCACAATGATGGTCTCATAGCCCTGTTCCCGCAAGGCCCAGACCGAATGCACGGAGCAGTAGTCGAACTCAATTCCCTGGCCGATCCGGATGGGACCCGATCCGATGACCAGCACCTTCTTCCGGTCGGAACGCTTCACTTCGGTGTATAGATCAAAGGTTGAATAATAATACGGTGATACAGCCTCAAATTCCGCTGCGCACGTATCCACCATCTTGTAGGCGGTGTTGATGCCCAGTTCACTGCGCAGTTTTTTTACAGACAGCTTGTCCGAGCCTGTATAGCGGGCAATAACAGTATCCGTAAAGCCCAATCTTTTTGCCTTGCGCAAAAGCTTGGGCGATATGACGTCGAGTGTGACGGTTTTCAGCGTTTCTTCCATCTTCACCAATTCGTTTATTTTACAAAGAAAAAAATCGTCAATTTTGGTTATTTCATTGATGGTCTCCACCGTAATACCGCGTCTGAGCGCTTCTGCTATGACAAACAGCCTCTCGTCGTTGATGTCCTGCAGCTTCTTTTCGATGGCCGGCGTATCAAAGACTTTGTAAAGCTCCTGTTCCAGTGTGAATATGCCCAGCTCCAGTGACCGTATGGCCTTCATCAATGCAGCTTCGAAGGAACTGCTGATGGCCATGACCTCACCGGTTGCCTTCATCTGAGTGCCCAGCGTTCTTTTAGCCTTGACAAACTTGTCAAAAGGCCACTTGGGAATCTTGACCACCACATAGTCCAGTGTCGGTTCGAAGCAGGCGTAGGTTTTTCCGGTGACGGCATTTTTTATTTCATCCAGTCCATAACCGATTGCAATTTTTGTGGCCACCTTGGCGATGGGGTAGCCGGTTGCTTTGGAAGCCAGCGCCGACGACCGGCTGACTCTTGGGTTTACTTCAATCACCCCGTATTCAAAGCTGGTGGGATGCAGTGCAAACTGGACATTGCAGCCGCCCTGTATTCCCAGCGCCGATATGATTTTAAGCGATGCTGTTCGCAGCATCTGATATTCCTTGTCCGACAGCGTCTGCGAAGGCGCGACCACAATGCTGTCGCCTGTGTGGACGCCCACCGGGTCGATGTTTTCCATGTTGCAGACGGTAATCACATTTCCCTTCCCGTCCCGCATGACCTCATACTCGATTTCCTTCCAGCCGGCGATGCATTTCTCGATCAAGGCTTGTCCTACACGGCTGAGCCGCAGTCCGTTTGTGGCAATTTCCGTCAGCTGGGCTTCATCATAAGCTATTCCTCCGCCTGTACCGCCGAGGGTATAGGCAGGCCTGACAATGACAGGATAATCGATTTCCGCTGCAAAGGCCAGCGCATCCTCCACCGTAGTCACCACCCTGCTGGCAATACAGGGCTCGCCGATGCGCTCCATGGCGTCCTTGAAAGCCTGCCTGTCCTCAGCCATCTTGATGGCTTCCGTTGCGGTTCCCAACAGCTTGACGCCCTGTTCCTCCAGAAAACCTGACTCAGCCAGCTCCATGGCAAGATTCAGACCGGTCTGCCCGCCTAGCGTCGGCAGAAGGCTGTCCGGCTTTTCCTTCCGTATGATCTTTTGAATGGTTTCCGTATTCAAAGGCTCAATATAAACCCTGTCCGCAATATTGGTATCGGTCATGATGGTGGCTGGGTTGCTGTTGACCAGCACGACCTCCATGCCTTCTTCCTTCAATGCCTGGCAGGCCTGCGTTCCGGCATAGTCAAATTCTGCCGCCTGACCGATGATGATCGGCCCGGAACCAATCACCATTACTTTACTGACATCATTACGTCTTGGCATGCTGATCCCCCTTCTCATTTCTCATCATTTCCAGAAACCTGTCGAACAGGTATGCCGTATCGGCTGGACCCGGCGATGCCTCAGGATGGAATTGCACTGTGAAGGCTGGTATTTTCAGATACCGGACGCCTTCCACCGTACCATCGTTCATATTTTTATGGCTGACTGCCATTTTTGATTTGTCAAGACTTTCCTCAACAATGGTGTAGCCGTGATTTTGCGAGGTAATATAGGTCAGATCCCTCTCCAGGTCCTTTACCGGATGATTGCTGCCTCTGTGCCCGTATTTGAGCTTTTCCGTATCTGCGCCCATGGCAAGCGCCGTCAGCTGATGACCAAGGCATATGCCGAACAAGGGTTTTTTACCAAGAAGTTCCCTGATCGTTTGTATCTGCTGTCCGCAATCCTTGGGGTCGCCCGGCCCGTTGGACAGCATGATGCCGTCGGGCTGAACCGCCAGCACCTCTTCAGCCGAAGCTGCCGCCGGAAACTGGTATACCTCGCAGCCCCTGTTCAACAGTGACCGGACAATATTCAGCTTGATTCCGTAGTCCAGCAGAGCCACCCTGAAAATGCCGTTTTCCGTCCCGGTTCCTTTATAGTGCTTCACTTCCCCGGCAGTAACCTGCATTACCGGGTTTTCTATCCGGTATTCACGTATCTGTTCGGCCTTCAGCTCAAAATTGAAAGCCGGATCCGTTGATATCATCCCTTTCATGGTACCGCGGTCGCGCAGCATTCTGGTCAGCGCCCTGGTGTCGATGCCTTCGATTCCTATAATGCCATGCCGGTCCAGATAGTTGCTCAAGGTCTCCAGTGAACGCCAGTTGCTGGGCGTTTTACACATTTCCCTTACCACAAACCCTTTTACCTGCGGTTTTGCTGATTCAATATCTTCTATATTGACTCCGTAATTTCCTATCAACGGATAGGTCATCGTTACGATCTGACCGCAGTAGGACGGATCCGTCAGAACCTCCTGGTAGCCCGTCATACCTGTATTAAAGACCAGCTCGCCTGTTACTTCCCCTGCAGCGCCGAAGCTGCTGCCTTCAAATATCGTTCCATCCTCCAGCGCCAAAAACGCTTTCATTCGGTCCACTCCTTTTGAAACAGCCCGGAAGGCTGTCTCCATATTTTATTGCATTCCGGCATCATCACCCGCAACGTTACTTACAGGCAGCCAGCGCCTCATTGATTTCATCCCTCATTCGAATGGCTTCTGCTCTTGCTGCGCTGTCAAAAGCATCCTCTCCATATTTTCCCGACCATCTTTCCGACTTCCAGGCGCACATGATGCTTCTTGATGCATTGATGATGGCTCCGAGCCCGTCCGGGTTAAAGGATTGCGCTGCATCCTTCGCTGTACCTCCCTGGGCTCCGTATCCCGGCACAAGAATATAGGCTTTTTTCATTATACTTCTCAGTATCCTGGCCTGTTCCGGGTAGGTGGCTCCTACTACCGCGCCTATACCGCTGTAGCCGTATTTGCCCGTCAGGTCAGCTCCCCAGCTGTCCACAAGTTCCGCTACGGTTTCATAGAGTCTTTTTCCGTCCTGAAGCACCAGGTCCTGTATTTGTCCGGAGGATTTGTTGGAGGTCTTCACCAGTACAAATATTCCCTTTCCATACTTGTCACAATCCTCGATGAAGGGCTTGATACCGTCAATGCCCAGATATGGATTCACGGTGAGTGCATCTGCCTCGAATGCGCGATATTCCGCTTCTCCCAGCATAGTTTTGCCGAGATAGGCCGCGGAATACGCTTCAGCAGTGGTTCCGATATCGTTTCGTTTTCCATCCGCTATGACCAAAAGGCCCTTTTCTCCGGCATAAGTGCAGGTTTCATGGAAAACCCTGATCCCTTCCACACCATACATTTCATAATATGCCAGCTGCGGCTTTACCGCCGGTACAATGTCGTACACCGCGTCGATCAGCTTCCTGTTGAATCGCAGGATGCACTCCGCCGCTCCCGCCGGTCCGGGTCCGTATTCCTTGAATACGCTGTCGCGGATGGAGGACGGTACATACTCCAGCTTCGGATCCAGCCCTACTACAGTCGGATTGTTTCGTTTAATAATTCCCTCAACAAGTCTGTCTGCAAACATTCCTTTTCTCCTTTATATATCAGCACTTTACGCCTTCCCTTACCACTGCCTTGCCATCGACAATGGTGCTCCATACCGTACCGAAAAGCCTTTTTCCTCCGAAAGGTGAATTCCTGGCTTTGGAACTGAACCTTTCCGGGTTGATCGTTATTTCCCCATTGATGTCGATAATGGTGATGTCGGCGGCGCTTCCCGGCTCCAGTGACCCTTTGTTGATGCCGAGCATCCTGGCAGGATTCAGGCTCATTTTCTCAACCAGCTTTTTCATTGAAATGACCCCGGTTCTAACCAGATGCGTCACCGCCAGCGGAACCGCCGTTTCAAAACCGATCATCCCGTTTGCCGCCAGGCTGAATTCCACATTCTTTTCATCGGCATGGTGAGGCGCATGATCCGTTGCGATCATGTCAATGGTGTCGTCGGCAATTCCTTCAATGATGGCCTGAACGTCCCTGGCCGTCCTCAGGGGCGGATTGACCTTTGCGTTGGTGTTGTAACCGTCACAGGCTTCGTCCGTGAGTGAGAAATAATGCGGGCAGGTCTCGCAGGTTACCTTGACGCCCCTTCTTTTTGCATCCCTGATCAGTTCCACCGATAGCGCCGTGCTGACATGGGCAATGTGGATCGGGATACCTGTATAGCCGGCCAGAATCAACTCCCTTGCTACCATGGCCTCCTCTGCCGCTGCCGGTATTCCTTTTAACCCCATGATTGTAGACATGTAGCCTTCATTCATAACGCCTTCCTCAGCCAACTCCGTATCCTCGCAATGCGATATCACCGTAATGTCAAACGCGGATGCATATTGAAGCGCTTTTTTCATCAGCGAAGCGCTCTTTACGGGCTTTCCGTCATCAGATACCGCCACGGCTCCGGCAAACTTCAGCTCGCCTATTTCAGCCAGCTCCTCGCCCTTTTGACCCTTTGTAATGGCGCCGATCGGGAATACGTGGACATAGCCTTCCTGCTGCGCCTTCTTCTGAATATATTTTATAACGGCTTCATTATCGATGACAGGATTGGTGTTGGGCATGCAGGCAATTGAGGTAAAACCGCCCATTGCAGCGCTTCTTGTCCCGCTTTCGATATCCTCCTTGTATTCAAAACCCGGATCGCGAAGGTGACAGTGGGCATCCACCAGGCCTGGAAGCACATATTTCCCTTCTGCATGGATGATTTCACACCCATCCTCTTCAATACCGTTGCCGATCGCGGCGATTTTGCCGTCGATGGCCAATAAATCAAACACACCGTCGATACCGGCTTTTGCGTCAATTATATGACCGTTTTTAATTAGCAGCTTCATTGTTTCCCCTCCTGGTTAAAAGATAGAGCAATGCCATTCTTATGGCTACGCCGTTGGTCACCTGTTCGTTGATCACCGAGCTGTCACTGTCCGCGACCGCACTGGAAAGCTCCACGCCGCGGTTCATCGGCCCCGGATGCATGATCAGTGCATCCTTTCTGGCCAGCTGCAGTCTTTTTTCGTCAAGCCCGAAAAATCTTGAGTATTCGCGTACCGACGGAAAGAGTGCCTTTTTCTGTCTCTCCAGCTGCAGCCTCAGCGACATGACCACGTCCGCATCGATCAAAGCTTCCTGTATGGTGCTGAATACCTTTGCGCCTGTCTGCTCAATACCCGGTGGCAGCAGCGTCGCCGGTCCGGCCAGCGATACCTCTGCTCCCATTTTCTGCAAGCCCCAGATGTTGCTCCGGGCAACCCTGCTGTGATAGATATCGCCCATGATGGCTACCTTGAGGCCTTTCAGTGACCCTTTTTTCTCGCGCATGGTGAACATGTCCAGCAGCGCCTGTGTCGGGTGCTCGTTCATGCCGTCGCCTGCATAGATAACCGAGGCCTTCACGTGTTTTGCCAGCAGGTGGGGCGCACCTGATTGGGGATGGCGCATGATGATGACATCGGTTCCCATCATATCGATGGTCCTGCCGGTGTCAATCAGTGTTTCTCCCTTTGAAACACTGCTCGCCGATGCCGAAATGTTCGCCGCACTCGCACTCATGTATTTGGAGGCCAGTTCAAAGGAGAGCCTTGTCCGGGTACTGTTTTCATAGAATAGCGTGATGATGGATTTCCCCTGTAAATGAGGTGTCTTTTTATTGTTTGATGTAATGATATACTTCATGGTTTTAGCCGTATCCAGAATGTACTCTATTTCCTCGGGGGAAATTTCCTTTAAGCCCAGCAAGTCTTTAGATTTCAGATTCATGATCACCCTCCGTACACTGCATTTTTTTGTAAAAAAATAGTAAGGAAAATTCCTTACTTAATGTCTTACACCTTTTTCAAGATCACTTAGAGTCACCACATTCGTTTTATCAATATCGTAAAGCTTCACATTTATTACCTCCGCACGCGATGTAGGGACGTTTTTACCCACATAATCAGCACGGATGGGAAGCTCTCTGTGGCCTCTGTCTATCAGGATGGCCAGCTGGATCATCCTCGGTCTTCCGATGTCCATAATGGCATCGATGGCGGACCTGGCAGTCCGTCCGGTATAGAGCACATCATCCACCAAGACGACAACCTTATCTGTGACGGGAAAATTGATTTCAGTTCCGTTGATCACGGGATGCTCTGCCAGCATGCTCAGGTCATCTCTGTAAAAGGTAATATCCAGAATACCTACAGGTACCTCTTTTCCTTCCACCTCGCGTATCTTGGCGGCAATCAGCTTTGCCAGCGGTACGCCTCTTCTCTGTATGCCTATCAGGATGACATCCTCTATCCCCTTGTTTTTCTCAATGATTTCGTGTGCTATTCTGGTTACTGCACGCATGATGCCGCTTTCATCCATAATCTCCGCTTTGTCAATCATCTTTCCTTCCCTCCATGCTTCTCATACAAATAAACAATAACAAAAAATGCTTCCCGTCCGCTGACAGGAAGCATAATCATCTAAAGCAACAGCCTAAATATCTGCTTGAATATGTTTACCCTTCCAGCCTCTCGGGACTAATTAAAAGGTCAATCTTCAATTTAACCTATCATACCATACCGGTATGTTCTTGTCCAGCCATAAATATTCACTCCGCGAAAATTCAGAAATGAAATGCCTGAAAATTGCAAATAGTATATTAAACAAACCTAAAGGATAATGGGATAATGCTCAAACGCGTGAAAAAACAGAGCCTTCGGATCATCAGCATTACTGCAGCAGCTATTGCCGCAATCTGGCTGATCCTTTCCGTATCCACGGTTCTGGTCGAACCTGTGGCGCATATTGCACCGGATTATGATAAAATCGACCTTGTACCGGTTTTAATGCAGAAGCAATTTACCGAATCGGATTATGAGACGCTGTTCCTACAAACCGGTTTGGGGAAACCGGCCATTGATGAGTTAAAGAATGGTTCTACGGATTTCAACCAGGATATCCTCCTTTTTCAAGATCGATTTTTCAGGAATATACGCTATGTATGTGAAAAAAACAGTCTGATATCAAGAGAAGAATACGTTGTAGACGAAAACGGCAATTATACATACGGTACCTTGCTTGCTCCGTTGCATGAAGGCTATATTTTGATTACCAAATCGTCTCATACGTATGGCTGGAGAAATGGCCATGCTGCTCTGGTCGTGGATGCGGCACAGGGAAAGACGCTGGAATCCGTTGTTCTTGGGACAAATTCCTGCATCCAGGACATCGGAAAATGGACGAACTACCCTAATTTTATGCTGTTGCGTGTTAAAGGTGCTTCGATGGAAGTGCTGAAGGCTGTTTCCCAGCGGGCGCTGGAAAGTCTGGTCAATATCCCCTATCATTTTACGGTAGGCATATTCAGTCCCAAATTTAAGGAGGACGGCCCGCTGACAGGAACACACTGCTCGCACCTGGTTTGGGCGGCCTTCCGATCCTTTGGCTACGACCTGGACTCAGACGGGGGGATGATCGTAACGCCGAAGGATATAGCAAACAGCCCCGCCCTTGAAGTGGTACAGGTCTACGGAGTAAACCCTCGGGAAATATGGCCCTGAGCAGGACAGTGAACCTATTCCTGTCGAAGCTGTTCGACCAGTCTTAAAAATTCCTCCGGCGGTTCTGCAATAAACTCGACATACTTGCCCGTTCCAGGGTGGATAAAGCCCAGGAGCCTGGCATGGAGAGCCTGGCCTTCAAAGCCGTATTTCTGCTTCTTTCTGCCATACACCGTATCGCCGATCAGCGGGTGTCCTATATAGGACATGTGGACCCGGATTTGATGCGTTCTGCCGGTTTCAAGCCGCAGTTCCAACAATGTGGCGGAGTTCAGGCGTTCCAGCACCCTGAAATGAGTTACAGCCCTGCGACCGTTCCGAGTGTTGACAGCCATTTTCTTTCTTTCAACCGGATGTCTTCCGATGGGCGCATCTATTTTTCCGCTGTCTTCCCGGATCAACCCTTCGGCCACAGCAATATAAACCCGTTGGATATCGTGCTCCTTCAGCCTTTCGGAAAGCTTACCGTGTGCACTGTTATTCTTTGCTACAACCAGGACGCCTGATGTATCCTTATCGATACGGTGAACGATTCCGGGCCTGATCACGCCGTTGATATCGGACAGTGACCCGCTGCAGTGCTCAAGCAGCGCATTCACCAGCGTACCGGTATAGTTTCCGGCCGCCGGATGCACCACCATGCCCCTCGGTTTATTAATGACAATAATATCCTCGTCTTCATAAAGAATGTCAAGAGCGATCGCTTCCGCCTTGACCTCCAATGTTTTGGGCTCGGGCATCCTGACGTCGACCCTGTCCGCATTTCTCAGCTTGTAGCCGGATTTCACCGTTTTGCCGTTTACAGTGATGCTGCCGTCATTTATTAACTTTTCCGCGTAGGATCTGGAGATGTTCCCCAGCTTTGCCGTAATCCATATGTCGAGCCGTTTTTCAGCGTCGTCATGCGTTATTGCATAACAGTCATTCATCATTTTTCACTTCATCCTGATTCTTTCCGGGTTCCTTGTAAATAAAAAGCATATAAACTGCCAAGAGAATCGTTCCGCAGGTTACCGCTATATCGGCTACGTTAAAGATGGGAAACGCGTAGGAGCCAAAGTAAAACAGCAGAAAGTCCGTCACTTTTCCCTCCAGCAGCCTGTCTATATAATTTCCTGCGGCACCGCCAAGTATAAGCGCCAATGATAACCGGAGAAAGCGATTGTTGTATTTGATCATAAAATAGACCACAAATGCAGAAATAACGGGAATCGCAATGATAAAAAACAGCCTTCCGTTTTGCAGGATGCCCCACGCCGCACCGGGATTTTTATGCAGTGTCAGATAGAAGAATTGATCGATAACCGGTATCGACTGATTCAGCTCTATATTATTAACAACTATATATTTTGTGAGTTGATCAATTCCAACGATCAATATTGAAATAATAATCCAGAACATATCCTTAACCCTCTCTTTTCATATAAGACCTTCCTACCGTTGTCCGATCCGGGCCGGTGGAGCTTTACAGCTTCGGCCTGTCTGTTTAATCCCTTCGATGAAAACCAGCTTATTTTCCGCCGGCTGCATGTAAAATTATATATTTGAACGGGCTTGCTGTAAATAGCCGCAGCCAAATTTACGCTTCCCGTTCCATTGTTACGGTACCACAGGCTTATACCAGTTGGTCATGTCTTCGTAACGGTTCCAGGTATCCGGGTTTAATGGCCCCCTGATACTCTTGCTGTATACCATGGCATTCCTCAGAAAGTACAGCCCAATATAAGGCTGGTCGGTCATGATCTGCTGTCTGACAGCATGAAATGCCTCCTTTTTCCTGTCAGGGTTGTTTTCGTTGAAGAGGGTGGTGATATAGGTATCAAGCTGCATGTTGACGTACCCGGAAATATTGCGGGCAATATCCTGCCGGCCCGGCAAGGAAACGGGCAGGTAACCTGCGGAATACAGATAGGAAATGTCCGGAATTTGCGGTATTCTTAAGCCGGTAACCACAATATCGTATTTGGCCGTGCTGATCCGGTTCATCATGTCATTCCACTCAATTTGAGTACAAGAGGCAGTTATTCCGGATTGTTCAAGCTGCGTGCAAATTGCTTGTGCCGCGCTCACGCGTGTGCTGTTATTGGAGTTGACCAGTATATCTACCTTCAGGTATTTCCTTACACCGCCAAAGACCTTGTAATATCCCTGACTGCTCTCCTTCCAACCGCCAAGCAGGAGTGCCTCCTTTGGAGTCCGGGCGGAAATGGCGGCATGCGTGGCAGTTGTATCCGTAAAGGCGGGAACACCTTCAGCCGAGACGGGTATACCCTCACTGTCCGCTATCCAGCTTTCCGGCAGCACCGGCAAATCAGCCGGCTCTGCTTCACCGGGCAGCAGGGTGCGGACGAGCTCATCCTTGTCAATCGCAAGGGAGATTGCTTTTCGAACGGAATAATCCGCCATGATCACGTTTTGAAGATTGAATGCCATAAATTCAAAATCCCTGGAAGTATATTTTTTCATGATCAGATCGGTTCTTCCCCTGTATTTTGCTAAATCGGCAGACTCGATTTTCATCACGTCGACTTCACCGGTCTGAAGTCCTCCCAATGCATCATCCGCGCTATTGAAGACATTGATGTTGATCTTTTCTATGTACATGCCGTCTCCTGCACCATTTTCCCCGCTGTTCAGTTTCCACCAGTTTTTATTGGCTTCCAGCGTGATTTTTTTATTATCCAGATATGCCGTAAACTGATAGGGTCCTGTACCGATCGGCTTGAAATCTTTTGATGCGGACAATACATCCTTCTGCTTGAACTGATGTTTTGGAAGAATCGGAAAGGTCATCATTTCCGGCATAAAGGAATTGGGCTTTGCCAGCACCATTCTGAAATTCCGTGAATCTACCGCCGCACAGGTCGCTACATTGAGCAGCAGTGGTTTATATACGGAATCGATACCGGGGTTCTGCAGGGTCTGTACGGTAAATTCAACATCTTCAGCTGTAAAAGGCTGCCCATCCTGCCATTTGACACCATCCCGCAAATGAAAATTCCAGACAAGCCCGTCCTCGGACACGGACCAGGAATCAGCCAGCAGCGGTACTGCCTGCTGCTTTTTGTCAAGGCGAGTCAAGCCCTCGTATATGAAGCCAAGAAAGTCTGAAGTGTATGTATTTTTTGTCAGGACCGGATTGAAGGTATCAGGCGCCGTTGTGAACAGGTTGAGACTGCCTCCGGCCACCGGCCCTCTGTCCAGTATGTCGTAATCCTCCTTGTATTGATATTGGTCTGCATTATTGCTCTTGCTGTATTGCAGCCGGAGCCGTTCGGTTCCCAAACCGCTCTGACATGCAGTCAGCATCAAACTTAAGGATAGGATTACAATCAATGCTTTTGACTTTTTCATTTATGACTCCTTACACAATTTCAGCTGCATGAATGCCGCAAGACTTCCCGTTGCACCTTTATCGCCCCTGTATGAAAAAAACAGGTCGCTGCGGCATTTGGTGCAAATTCCGCTGTGGTGTATATTTTCATCCTCTAAACCTTCAGCCGTTAATTGGCTCTGAATGATTGCCTGCAAATCGATTTTCCACTTCCCATTTCCCATCGGTTGATAAAAAGCTGCATTGGTATATATTCCTGCAAATTGCACATATACTTCTTCGCCTACTTCAAAACAACATTTCCCAATGGAAGGTCCTGTAACGGCAATAAGCCGGTCGGCCTTGAAATCCGGTAAAAGCTCCATTTTCCTGACCGCTTCAGCCGCAATATTTTTCAAAGTGCTTCTCCAACCCGAGTGCAGCAATGCGGCCGCATTTATTCCAGGCTCGAACAAAAATACTGGTACACAGTCTGCATGAAAGGTTACCAGCGTAACTCCCGGCTGAACGGTAAGAAGGCCATCCACGCCTTTAATATCGCTTTCCCGGGAAAAGCCCTTTCCTCTGTCACTTTCTCCGAC
>JAEZMC010000054.1 GCA_023435805.1 Bacillota bacterium
TTTCGCTGATGATCCCCTTTATTCCTATGATCACAGAGTAGATATTTTTATCAATGCATAAAAACTCTACACCGGCTTCTCTGGAAAGCACCCCCTCCATAATATTCTCGATGGAGGATTGGAGCAGACTGACATCCTGGCCTTCATATCTTTTACTTATCTCAGCCAGGTTTTTAACCGAAAAAACAAGGCAGCCGAAATATCCTTTTTCAAGTTTCACATCGTAGTCGCGGCACTTTTGCTCAAACTCCCGGTCACTTCCATGCCGGCCTTCCAGCAAGTCCCTGAGGAATGCTTTCTTCAGCACCAGTTTGCTTTTTTCACCGTGTTCGGATGGATTGAATTGCTCCGGGGAAATTTCTTTCTGGTCCAACTGTTTTTTAACATTTAATAGCGCCTCAAGGACATCCTTTCCATTCATGCAAGGTTTATGGAGATAATCGGATGCGCCCAGCTTCATCGCTTCTCTTACATGGTATAAATCATCGAATCCGCTTAAAATGACCACCTTACATTCTGTTTTTTCCTCCTTCAGGCGCTTCATAAGTTCAATACCATCCATATTGGGCATTTTAATATCCAAAAGAATGACGTCTGGATGAAGACGTTTGATCAGCTGGAGTGCCTCTTCACCATCCGAGGCCTCTCCTATGACTTCCATCCCGTATTTATCCCATTCTGCGCAGGATTTTATCCCTATCCTTACCAAAAGCTCATCATCCACGATAAGAATCTTCATAACACACCCCTGACATCAGTATTTAGAGGTAAGGCCGGAATGGTCAATATAACCGTCGTCCCACGGTCAGCCATGCTTTTAATCGATAACCCATAATCGTCACCAAAAAACAGTTTGATACGTTTCTGAATATTGGGAATTCCGATTGAATTGATGCTTCTATTCGCCCTTTTATCCCCTTCTTCAAAAATAGACATCATGATATCATCCGTGATGCCTTTGCCGTTATCTTCAATAAAAAAGTATATCGTGTTGTTTTCGCATCGCGACCTGATTTTTAGCAGCCCTTTCCGGTCAACTCCTTCAATGCCATGGAAAACAGCGTTTTCAACCACCGGCTGCAGCAAGAATTTGAGTGTCTTGTACTTGTACACCTCTTCATCAATATCATAAGCCACTGTAAACCTGTTATAATAACGAAGGTCCAGTATGGATAAATACTCCTGCAAAAACTTCATCTCATCCCGAATCGGTATAAAATCACCGCTGCTTTTTACAATAAACGCAAAAAGACAGGAAAGAGAACCCAAAGCGGACTCGATGCTGGAAGCTCCCTGCATACGTGCCATCCATTTAATCGTATTGAGCGTATTGTACAAAAAATGAGGATTGATCTGCGCCTGCAAGGCATTCATTTCCGCATTTCTTTTTTCCTCTTCCTCCTGATAGATCTTACCGATCAACCGTTTTATTTCGTATATCATCTTTTGAACAGTCAGACTGATATCTCCTACTTCGCCGCTGCTATTTTCAATCTCAACTTCAAAATTGCCCTGTCCGACCAGTTTCATTTTTTGATTCAGCTTGTATAAAGGCTTCGTAACACCTGTAGCGATCAAGACTGCAGCTGATACGGAAATGATTGAAATGATGATGCTTAACAAAATGGTAATATAAAACATCCTGTTTATATAGGAAAACAGTTCTTTTTTAGGTATGACTGTAAGCACTGTCCAGTGTGATGTCGGGGACTTAGATGAAATCAGGTAATAATCGTCCTCTCCCAGCTTTTTCAATTTGTAGCTGGAATCATTGAATACCAGGTTTTCTCCAAGAATGGAACCAATTTTATTGTTGATTTGAGAGCCATCCTTGCTGAAAACAATATTGTCGTTTTCGTCCACCAGGTAGAACTTGCTGTTTCTTGTAAGTTCTACGTCCGCCCAAAGCGTTTCAAGGTTTTCAACCCTTACGTTAATAAGGATATATCCGGTAACTTTCGAGGTGTCTGGATTTTTGACGGCTCTTCCGACAGAAATCACATCATTTCCTCTCGGTGTCTGCTGAAGGTCGCGGTGAACGCCGATAATCGCACAGGCGCCATCCAGGCTTTGAAGCTTTTGAAACCACGGTTCCTCCGAAGGGTTGTATGAAGCATTCAGAGAGTCTGCAGGAGTTCTTCCGAGAATCTTGAACGTTCCTTCTTTATACAACATTACGGAGTCAATAATGTTGGAATAGGATTTAATATTGTTATATAAAAGATCTTTGATTTCATCCTTGTCAACAGCTTCTTCATACCCGGCATACTCATACTTTGAATAGTCCTTTGTCAGGAGATTCTTGAGCATATTGTCCTTGACCGGGTATTCCGAAAGCTTTGAAAGCATTCCAAGAAACGTATCCAGATTTTTATTGATCTGTTCATTGCTTTGAACAGAAGATTTGAGTACTGTCTGTTGAATTTCTTCAGAGTACAGGTTTAGAGAAAACAGGCTTATTAAGGCTAATGGTATGGTAACAAAGCCTATGAATGAGATAATAAGCTTACCTTTCAGGGTCAATTTGCCGAAAATATTCACGTATTGTCGGGCAGACATAACATCTCCTTGCAAAACCCATCAATAATATATAAAAAGGCGGAATTCCGCCCTTTTTAAAAACCTTTCTATCTGATGATATCCACAATATATTTCTCAAACTTAAGCAGCCTTGATTTCAGTTCATCCACTTCTATATCGTCTTTTTCATTCTTCAGGTCGTTCCGTACAATCGCAGATGCCTCTTCCAGCTCATCTTTGAGTTTATCCAGCATCTCGAGGATTTCAAGCCGCTTGTAACCGAATTCCTCCTTCGCGTGGATACCTTCCAGCTTGTTCTCTGCTTCGAATACGCCCTGCCTGCTTACGATAAATGCTTCTCCACGACCGGGAATAATCGTCGCGATTCCGAGCTCTTCGTCAATAAGAGTGGCAAATTCGCTCATTGCAGGTTCTTCACCATGTACGAGGAAAATTTTCTTTGGTTTTTCACGGATATTTTTCATCCAGTCCATCAGTCCGTTCTGATCGGCGTGTCCGGAGAACCCCTCTAGCATCTCAATCCTTGCATTAACAGTGATTTCCTCACCGAATATCCTTACCTTTTTAGCGCCGTCTACCAGCCTTCTTCCCAGCGTTCCTACCGCCTGATAGCCCACAAACACCACGGAGGATTCCTTTCTCCACAAATTGTGCTTGAGATGGTGTTTGATTCTGCCGGCGTCACACATACCGCTGGCGGAAATAATGATCATGCTTTCCTTGCTGAAGTTCAACGCTTTGGACTCATCCGAGCTCTGGGTAAACCGCAGCCCCGGAAAATCAAGAGGGTTATCGCCGTTTTCTACATAGGATCGCGCTTCTTCATCAAAGCAGTCCAGATTATTCCTGAAAACCCTGGTTGCTGAAACTGCAAGTGGGCTGTCTACATAAACAGGGATTTCAAGCAGCTTCTCAAGACTGTCTCCATATCTCTCCCTTTGCTTGTACAGTTCATAGATGATTTCCTGTGTCCTGCCTACTGCAAAGGATGGAATAACTACATTACCGCCTTGTTCAACGGTTGAACGGATAATTTCAACAAATCTGTCCACCTTTTTTTCTACATTGGCATGATTTCTGTTGCCGTAAGTAGATTCAATGAATAAATAATCTGCACTGTCGATAACCGTTGGATCCCTTAGTATCGGCATGTTCCTGTTGCCAAGGTCACCGGAGAAAACTGCTTTGACCTCTTCTCCATTTTCCCTGATCCACAGTTCGACAATGGACGATCCAAGGATATGGCCGGCGTCATTGAAACGCACTTGAATGCATGCATTGGGGTTAATGATTTCGTTGTAGCCCACGCTTTCAAAAAGCCTGATGCAATCCACCGCATCCTGATGGGTATAGAGCGGCTTGATGGGCGGTAGTCCGGCCCTGCCTCTCTTGCGGTTCGTCCATTCATTTTCAAACTCCTGGATGTGTCCGCTGTCCGGCAGCATGATTGCACATAATTCCGAAGTCGCCTTTGTTGCAAATATCCTACCCTTGAATCCGTCGACATAAAGCTTGGGTATCCGGCCGCTATGGTCGATGTGCGCATGTGTCAGTATTATAAAATCCAGCTCTGCGGGATTGAACGGAAAAGGTTCCAGGTTTAATGCTTCATCAGTGGAACTTCCCTGGAACATACCGCAATCCACAAGAAATCTGCAGGATTTGGTTTCGACATAATAGCATGAGCCGGTTACTGTTTTTGCAGCGCCTAGGAAGGTTATTTTCATATCACCCGCACCTCTCGAAGAATGAAATTATTGTATTTGCTTTTAATATAGGATATTCGACACCAAACCGGAAATTCCCTTTTGTTGAAGAATGTAATTTTGTCCAGCTGGATTATTTGTTAATAGAGGCTTATTTGACATATTCTTCTTTTTATATAAACTTCTCTTGACTTCAATTTACTTATGCCTTATACTAGTCTTTGTCACTTTAAGGGCCTTTAGCTCAGTTGGTTAGAGCAACCGGCTCATAACCGGTTGGTCCGGGGTTCGAGTCCCTGAAGGCCCACCATTTGCAGAAGAAGGTTGTCGCTTCTGCAATTTATGCCCAGATAGCTCAGTTGGTAGAGCAGAGGACTGAAAATCCTCGTGTCGCTGGTTCAATTCCGGCTCTGGGCACCAAAAGCCTCACGCAGTGAGGTAGTAAAAAACGGAGGGGTTCCCGAGCGGCCAAAGGGGGCAGACTGTAAATCTGTTGTCAGTGACTTCGGTGGTCCGAATCCACCCCCCTCCACCAACGAAAAACGCGCAGCTGCTACTGCCGTTTTTTTTTTTACGCATATTACGCGATAAAACAAAAACCCGGCAAATACATCACCGGGTTCTCATCTGCTTTTTTATGCTTCACAGGTCAAGGTATACAAGCCCAACATCGCTGCGCCGACCACTATTCCCGCCCCGCCGAGCTGGGCAATTTTGAATTCGGGCTTGTCTACATCCTGAGTGTATATCCCTTTCCAAACAATTGTTCTCAGAGGCTTCAGAAGATGTTCACCAAGCCTGCTGATCTCACCCGCAATAATAATGGCATTGGGCATAAGCATATTCACAATGTTGATCAATCCCTCGGCAAGGTATTCGAGGTACGTGTCCACCACTTCCATGGCAACGGCATCACCCTGTTTCGCAGCTTCAAATGCGGTAAAAACCGTAATGCCCGCCCCGTCCTTCTGGGCCAGCGTATTGATCAGTGAATCCGGGTGTTTTTGTGCAGCTTCAGTGGTTTGCCGAATCAAAGCCGTGGCTGAAGCGTATGCTTCCCAGCAGCCCCTTCTTCCGCAGCTGCATTCGCTGCCCCCCATGGCAATGCACATGTGCCCCAGCTCCGCCCCTGCAAAGTTAAAGCCGCTGTAGATTAAATTATTGATGATGATGCCTCCGCCGATGCCGTTTCCAATACGAACCAAAACCGAAAAGTCTATATCCTCCGCAGCTCCTACGACACTTTCCGCGAGTGCGGCGCAATTGGCGTCATTGTCCACATATATGGGCAGATTGAAATGCTTTTGCAGCTCATCCCGTACAGGCAAATGGCTGTAATTCATTGTATAATTCCTGATGATCGTGCCCTTCTCCTTGTCCGGAATACCAGGAAATCCGACGCCGATATATTTGACGTTTTTTATGTCAATCCCTTCCTCGTCCAGTACATTCCTGATCAAATCGGCCATATCGTTAAAAAGCAAATCATAAGGTCTGTCCAAGTTTGTCTGGCAGGCAGCCTTCCTCAACAGCCTCCCGTTTTTATCGGTCACTCCCGCCACGATCTGCTTCACACCTAATTCTACACCTACATAAAACTTCATTATCAAACCCTCTCCTGAACATAGTATTCTCAAAAAAATAAACTACTTTAAAATTGTAGTTAATAAAATCGAAATAAATGATTCCAGAGAAGGAACCATCTATTGCTTCAGCATTAAGAAATGTTTAAAGCACACACCGGTGTTTCGTTTTCTGTAATCGTTTGTATTAATTGCCATACAATTCGATATTAGTTTATTATAATACCTTTCTGATAAATAGAGAAACACCGGAATTGGCCATATTTCATTAAATATATTGCACTAACGCGGCTGCGCTGTATTATCCTGCGATTGCGCTTTCTTGGCTAATGCAATCTCCTTCTTGCTCAAAATCTTGAAGTCCAGCAGATCAAGTATGAAGATGAAAATGGGGATACCGATAATAAGTCCCCAGATACCCATAAGATGTTCTGAAACAATCAGGATGAGAAACGTAAAGAAGACTGGCAGATCCGTCTTTACCGACATCAGCTTCGGGTTCAGGAAGTAGCTCTCCACCGCATGGATGGCTAAAATCATGATCAGAACGTAAATGATGTGCATAAAGCCGCCGATGTTAAAGGCAATGATCGACAGCGGTACAAGCGATATGGCAACACCCGCAACAGGAATCAGACTCAGAACAAATATCATGGCCCCCAGCCCGATCAGCTGCGGGAAACCGAGTATTTTAAGACCGATCAGCGATAGGAATGTATTGCACAGGGCAATGAGTATCTGCGCCTGGATCACCTTGCCGAAGGAATTCAACAGCCTTGTCCCGAAAAACTGCAATTCGTTAAAAATCCCGGTAATTTTGCTATCCTTGAAACCGAGTACAAAACGTACCACCCTGTCCTTCTCAAGAATGAAGAAAAGGCTGAGGACCAACGAAAGGAAGATGGTGAGGCCGATATGTCCGATATCGCCTACCAGTGTAAACAGGTATGCAGATTTGTTACCGAGATATTTGGGAATATCAATGGTATTGAGCTGTGTAACCAGGAAATCCAGTATGGTATTGTCAAAATGCTTTCCCTTTTGTGCATCGATGATGGCTATTACATCATTGATAATGGCCATAATCTGTTTGATGGCAATAGGTATATACTTATAGACTGCAAGGATCAGCAGCGTAATAAAGCCTGCGTATAGAATGAGCGTTATGATCGCACGGCTTATCTTAAGTTTTGTTACCCTTTGTATCACTGTCTGGAAGAACTTCTGAAGGCTGTACATCAGATAGGTGAACAAAAAAGTCAGCAGCAGCAGGTTCAATATCTCTCTCATTAAATAAAGGATCAGAGCAACTGCGCCCAGCGTCAAAATTCTCTTTGTGGCGGGCTTCTTAAGTACGGAAAGAATGAAATCCATTAACGAAATACCTCGATCTTCTCTATTATTCATCATAAATTACGGTGCCTGTTAAAAAACGTCTGAAACACGCCGCCCAATCAGGTCAGGCTGTTTACAATACGCTTGAATTCACGGCCGCGTTCCTCAAAATTTCTGAACATATCAAAACTTGCGCTTGCAGGTGATAACACTATTATATCATTCGCGTCGGATTTTTCATATGCTTTTCTTACAGCTTCCTCAAGTGAATTGCAGTGAAATACTGGTATCTGTCCCCCTTTGCCGGATCTTGCCGTTTCATCCCGAAGCGCCTTTTCGATCAGACCTGCTGTCTGACCCAGCAGTACCAGACATTTTACCCGGTTCACCAGCGTTTCACCCATGACATCGTAAGGAATATGCTTGTCATAGCCGCCTGCGATCAATATGACCTTCTCTTTGAACGCGTTGATGCTGGCCATGGTCCTGGTCGGGCTCGATCCGATGGAGTCGTTGTAAAAGCTGACACCGTTCAATTCCCTTACATATTCAATCCTGTGCTCGACGCCTCTAAAGCTGGAGGCCACTTCCCTTATATCGTTCGGCGATACGAAGTCCACTGTTGCAGCCGCAGCGGCAAGGTAATTTTCAATGTTATGCACACCTGGCAGCAGGATTTCATCCGTTTTTACAATCTCCAGTTCCTTCCCGCCCTCCCTGTAAACAAGCCTGCCCTGTTCCTGCACCATGCCTTCCGGCAAGTCGGACTGCCTGCTGAAAAACACCAAGCGGCCTGCGGCTTCTGAAGCGAAGTCCCGGGTAATGGGATTGTCATAATTGACGATCAGCGTGTCACTTTCGTTCTGGTAGAGAAAAATGTTCTTTTTGGCATCGATATACTCCTGCATGGAGGTATGCACATCCAGGTGGTTCGGCGAAACATTGGTGACCACTGCCGTATGGAGTCTGTTCCGCATGGTGTGAAGCTGAAAACTGCTAAGCTCCAGAACAACCCGGTCCGCTTCGTCAATGTCGTCGATCCTGTCCAGCAGCGGCGTTCCGATATTGCCCCCAAGCCAGCATTTGTAGCCATGCTGTTCGAGTATCCTGCTGATCAGGGTGGTCGTCGTGGTTTTGCCGTCGCTGCCGGTTACGGCAAATATCCTGGCAGGACAAAGCTTGCAGAACACTTCCATCTCGGAAGTGATCTCCGCCCCGGCGTCGGCCTCCCTCAATAGCTCCGGTATGTCAAAGCGCACTCTGGGTGTTTTGAAGATGACATCAAAGCCTTTCAAAGCTTTCAAATAATCCGGCCCAAGACTATATTCCACATCCAGTCCTGCCAATGCTTCCATGGCAGGCTTTAAATCCTCCGCCTCCGCCCGGTCGAAAGCCGTCACGCTTACACCCAGATTACCGAGATATTTGATCAGCGGCGTATTGCTTATTCCTATTCCAAGCACTGCCACTCTTTTGGTAACGATCTCTCTTTTAAACTGTTCCAGTTTATCTTTCAATTCCTTTACCTCCCATTTTCAGTTAGATATTATTTACATAAAAATAAACCGTAAAAATAACATTTTCCACTTGCAATTATACAGCATTTCTAGTAGAATTAATATTGCGTTTTGAAACGCGGGAATGGCGGAATTGGCAGACGCGCTAGTTTCAGGTA
>JAEZMC010000092.1 GCA_023435805.1 Bacillota bacterium
ATTAGTATTTCTTCGGATAAGGATGCCACCGGTACATGTTTGTAGTCCTTATACACCAGATCCGAATGGATCTCATCTGAAATCAGCAGAACATTATACTTCAGGCAAAGCCTGGCAACCTGCATCAGCTCATCCCTTTTCCATACACGGCCTATCGGGTTGTGAGGACTGCAAAGAATCATCAGTTTAACACCACTGCCAAGCTTTTCTTCAAGATCCTCGAACTCAATCTCATAATAGCCGTTGTTATTCTTAAGGGAACTGACAGCCAACTGTCTGTCATTGTTATTTATGCTGGAGAAGAAAGGATAATAAACAGGTGTTTGAATGAGTATCCTGTCTCCAATATCCGTAAATGCCAATATGGATGCATTTATTGAAGTAACTACTCCGGGAGTATGAATAATCCAGCTTTTATCGATTGCCCAGTTGTTTCTCCTTTTCATCCAGCCAAGCAACGCATCCGAATATACCTCCGATGCCTTAGTATATCCAAAAACGCCATGTTCCGCCCTTCGTACAATTGCTTCGGTTACCGCGGCAGGTGATTTAAAATCCATATCCGCAACCCACATGGGCAGAATATCTTCACGGCCAAATCTCTCCTTGCAGCAATCCCATTTCAAGGAATGTGTGCCTCTTCTTTCAATAATCTCATCGAATATTCCCATTTATTCCACTCCCATGTCCTGTATATTTTCTCTCATATTTTCAGGTATAACCGAATGTGTCCAACCCTTGCCCAGTATCAATCAAACCGCCGCTCTTTATTTGGTTCGGGCACCGTTTCCGCAGTTCTGGTGCGGGAAACTTCAGATTCATTATATCACAAACGTACTGATACCGTATTGCTGATGCTCTCTGTTTCAGTTTTAAATTATTCCAGATTCCACCACCAAGACCACACACATGCAGCGTACGCATAAAAAAACCCCATTAAGGGGGATTTGCTGCTGTTTCCAAACTTTGAATTTATTCTCATCAAAGTACCCTCCCGTAATTGCCAATCTTTGTTCAGACGAAAAACAAGTATTAGTAATCTAAACACAATTTTCTCTATTGGAATGTTTCTCTCATTGAATACTTCTGTAATGCAAACTTGACAATAAGTGGATTTTATTGTATCCTATAATTGAACATTGTTCAATTTTGGAGGAAGACCGATGAAATCAGATATCAGCAAAGAAAAGATCATTCAACACACAATCTGTCTGATACAGGAATCTGATGGAATGATGGAGAGCATAACCATCCGAAAAATTGCCGAGAGGGCAGATGTTGGTGTCGGACTGATTAACCATTATTTTGGTTCAAAGGAAAACCTGATCGAAATTTGCGTGCAAACAATTATCAGCGGAGTCATTAGCGCCTTTCGGCCTGCCATGAGCGAAAACGGAGACTCTATAGAAATTACAAAAAATGTTGCAAAGCAAGTAATGGACTTCCTTATGGATAATCAGCAAATATCAAAGGTATCTATACTCGGCGATTTAAAGCACCCAAAAGTAATGGACAATACGATGAAAACCGTGTTGGGTTTTGCTGCTCGCTTGTCGGGTGAACAAATAACACAGGAACAAAAAGTGAAAGCCTTTATGATTACAGCTGTTTTGCAGGAAGCTTTTTTGAGAAAGGATTGCTTAAAGGATAGCTTGGGCATAGACTTTTACGACAAAGAACAGCGCGATCATTTCATCAACGAAATTATAGAAAGGTTTGCCTGATATGAATTACCTGATCATTAACGGGAGTCCCCGCAAAGGGAATACGTGGAAAATTGTTGATATGGCTATTCGTGATATTCGATCAAAAAATCGTCTCGCAGTGTTTGATGACATCCAACTCGCGGAGCTGAATCTGCCGTTTTGTCGTGGATGCAGCGCTTGCTTTCGGTTGGGTCATGAAAAATGTCCGCATAGTGCAATCATTACGGCAGTAATCGAAAAGATTACGCAGGCGGATGGCGTTATCTTCGCATCTTCTACTTACAATATGCGGGAAACCGCATTGCTAAAGAATCTGTTTGATCATCTTTGCTTTATGCTGCATCGTCCATTTTTCTTTCAAAGCAAAGCCCTTGTCATCACGACCACTGGAGGAGTTGGAGCAAAGGCCGCAGCGAAAAGCATTGCAGCCTTTTTGAAAGGGATTGGATTTAACCGCTGCTATCAGTTCAGTACAGCCACTTATAGCTGGAATGATTATAAGATAACTCAGGCCGCCTCTTCAAAGCTCATGAAAATAACAGACAAATTTCACAGAGATGTTATATCGGGAAGGTTGCACAGTCCTTCCAGTATGCTTCTGATTCCTTACAACTTATTCAGAGGCATGTCTCTCGCATATGTGAAAGGGACGGAATTTGAAACGCAGGACGGCGCTTATTGGACGGAGGAGCATAGAAAAAAAGGTGTATACGACAACAGTATTCATGTTCCATTTTATAAGAAACCAGTAGGTCAGCTGTTTTATATAATAGGAAAAATCGCCGGAAAGAAGCTTATTGTTACCTATAAAAAATGAAAAGTTAACTGCCATCAATCCTGTTGGATGGACTCAACCATCACACCCTGCAGAACCTCCTTTTTCCCGCCGCAGCCAGGGAGCAGCTTTAGCGTAAAGCCTGCTTCTGCCAGGGCTTTTCTTACTGCAACCGATACGGTGAATGTGGCACAGGCGCCTCCGGTTTTTGTTTTTCCTCCGATTGCCATAAGCAGCTCGGGTCGCCATATTGAAGGATTCTTTTTAGGACCGTGTCCGTCAAGGAACCATACTTCACAGGGCTTTTCCAACGCGTTCACCATTTCAAGTGCCTCTCCTATCCAAAGATTCAGTTCAAGCGTTCCAAAGGCCTGTCGTAGCTTCATTGAATGCCAGCCGGCCACGGTGATATCAATACCCCGATATGCTTCTACAAGCGCATCAATCTCCGCTCCGACACGGCCCCTGAATCCATCCAGGATCTGATACATCCTCTCCGGGCTCATAGGATATAATTCAACAGAATTGTATTCAATAGAAATGTCTTTCAAGCCGCTTTCCCTGATGAATTCCATCAGCGATACTACCACGCGCCCGGCGCCAAAGCCTGTCTCACCAATAACGAATGGGTTTCCCGACTCTTTTCCCTTAACAATCCGGTCAATTAGATGATTGTTCCTGAAATAGATCTGCTGTGATTCATCCAATGCATTGACCACATCAAAAT
>JAEZMC010000166.1 GCA_023435805.1 Bacillota bacterium
GGACAAAAGGGGACTATCGTCTGGTGCACCCCAATGACCATGTAAACATGTCCCAGTCAACAAACGATGTGTTCCCCACATCAGGGAAACTAACCGTACTGGTGCTGCTATCAAAGCTGACCGAGCAACTGATGCGCCTGCAGAAGGCTCTGGAAGGAAAGGCTCATGAATTTCGCGATGTTATTAAAACCGGTCGCACCCAGCTTCAGGATGCCGTTCCGATACGTCTCGGGCAGTCCTTTCACGCATACAGCCAGGTGGTGAAGCGCGATATATCAAGAATGGACCGGATCGAAGCGGATATGAAGGTACTGAATATGGGTGGCACTGCAATAGGGACCGCCGTGAATACAAGCAGCGTCTATTTAAGCAATATTATCGGGATATTGGGCGACATAACCGGATATGACCTTGAACAGGCGGAAGACTTGATAGACGCAACACAAAATTTGGACGGGTTTGTTCAGGCCTCCGGCTTAATTAAAACCTGTGCCGTCAATCTCTCCAAGATGTCCAACGACCTGCGGCTGCTCTCCAGCGGGCCTAAAGCAGGCATAGGGGAAATTAATCTTCCGATGAGGCAGAATGGGTCCTCCATCATGCCGGGAAAAGTGAACCCGGTGATACCGGAAGTGGTGTCGCAGGTTGCCTTCAACATTATCGGAAATGACACGGCAATAGCCATGGCGGCGGAAGCCGGACAGCTGGAGCTCAATGCCTTTGAACCGGTGTTGTTCTACAATCTTTTCGAATCCATTGAAACACTCACCGGGGCCGTACAGACGCTGGTGGATCACTGTATCGCAGGAATAACCGCCAACAAGGAGCGCTGCAGTGAGCTTCTGGAAAGCAGTACTGCGGTTGCGGCCGCTTTGTGCCCGCGGATCGGCTATGGAAGGGCTGCGAAAATCGCAAAGCTATCCCTGAAAACCGGTACGCCTGTAAGAGAGCTGGTCATACGAGAAGGGACGTTAAGTAAAATGGAGATAGAAGCTTTGCTGGACCCCGAAGCAATGACCACACCCCTCGATATGTCACCGCTTCTGTAACTTCACCCGGCCGGTCAACGTTTTAATTGGCATCCCCGCCCAATGCAGCTGTATCCTGCGGGATAGCAGCACTCGTCTGTGCCTTACGCAGTGAAAGGAGACATCTGCCCGTAACGGAGAACAGAACGATGAAGCCGCCGACAAATGCCCACTTCCCAGGGATCTCACCTAGCAGCAGAAACACCCATACCGGGTTGAGGATTGGTTCGAGTACCGGGATCAGGCTTGCCTCCAGCGCTGTTACATGCTTGATCGCCTTTGCGTACAGGAGATACGGGAGTCCCAGCTGAACAACACCGAGAATCACAAGGAACAGCCAGCCCTTTGAATCCGGCATGTCCCGGAAAATAAACGGTATACCGATTATTGCGGTCAGGACGTTCCCAAGTAGTACGGATTCAATCGGTGAGCCCTTCTTCTGCATCCGCATGAGTACGGTAAAGATCGCAAACGTAAGCCCGCTTATGGAAGCCAGAACATTTCCCAGAATACCTTCCATGCTGATATCATCTGCAAAAAACAGCACCATGCCGCCGAGTACGATAAATATCGTTACCCCGTCCAGCAGCTTGACCTTTTCCTTTAAAAGCCAGGCCCCTAGAAAAGCCACATATACCGGCGCCGTATACTGAATCAGTATTGCGTTGGCAGCAGTTGTATTCTTGTTGGCGGCGACAAAAAGCAGCACCGTGGCCGAGTAAGCCAGTGCAGCTCCAATCTGTGCAAATGACCAGTTAAACTTCGGTTTTCCGGTCGCTATCCATATCAGAATTGCGGAAATGCCGCTCCTGACGCCTGCAATCGCAAGGGGATTTGAATCAATCGATTTGATCAGCAAACCGCCGAGGCTCCAGAGTATTGCGGTAATCGCAAGAAAAAGTATTGCCTTCGGCCTTTCCTGTATCAACGCCGTTTTACCCAATTTTATCACCATTCCGTCCATTGTTTATAAAAAGACTATACTATCCAGTATATCCAAACGAGTGAATTTTGGAAAGAACCTTTTCCCGACGCAGTGAAATAATTTGCAAACCTTTTTCTCGCATGATAACATAAATTTGTAATCCGTGATTTGTAAACAAGAAAGTAAGGTGACCTGAAAATGATTAAACAGGACCTGAAAACAATTCTGGCCGGCAGTGATAATATAGTATTCTTCGGCGGCGCCGGCGTTTCCACCGAAAGCAGCATACCCGATTTCAGAAGCGAAGATGGTATTTACAGGACCATTGGCAAATATGGGCACGCTCCGGAGGTCATGTTGAGCCATTCCTTTTTCACAAGCCATACGGAAGAATTCTATGATTTCTATAGAAGCAGCATGATCTACCGCTCAGCCAAACCGAACAAGGCGCACATGGCCTTGGCCGAGCTGGAGAAGCGCGGCTCCCTGAAGGCTGTCGTGACACAGAATATAGACGGCCTCCACCAGGCTGCCGGAAGCAGGAATGTGCTGGAGCTGCATGGCTCCGTCCACAGAAATTACTGCATACACTGCGGTGAAACCTACAGCCTGGATTATATCCTGGACAGCCGGGAAACTGTTCCGAAGTGCTCCGGCTGCGGTCACACTGTAAGGCCGGATGTCACCTTGTATGAAGAATCGCTGGATGCGGATGTGCTCAATAAAGCCATATCCTGCATAAGAAAAGCGGATGTGCTGATCGTCGGCGGAACCTCACTGGCTGTGTATCCCGCAGCCGGACTTGTCGATTATTACAGGGGTGAAAAACTGGTGCTGATAAACAAATCCTCAACCCCCTACGATGGCAGGGCCAACCTGATTCTGCACGATTCCATTGGAAAAATACTGGATGAAGCGGTCAACAGTTGATATGCCGGAGCTGAGAAGCGGTTTTGTTCTGATGGCAAAAAATCGCTCCGGTAAAGTAAAACCGGAGCTTTAATGTATATTTATAGAAGGAGTACTTTCATGAAAAGTTTACGCTATTATATTACCAACAATATATGACGAAATATGCAGAATATTGTGAACAATTTGTAAAGGTCTGTAAAGCCATATTCCGACAGCGTAAAAACCAGTTATGATTTACCCCAGCCGCAAGTTATTCAAACAACAATATTTGTGATGCTTGCGACAATATACGGTAAAAAGAAACATTCACAACCGGCACGTTTCATTTGGTGTTGTTCATTCAATTATTTTTTCAGCAGGGATATCAAATGATTGCAGCTTAGTATACCGTTCCACTCGTTCGAACCTTTCTCCAGCCCGCAAATGCTTTCCAGAATGCTTTCCGGGGTGTAAAGGTCCAGCCCTGCCGACAAAGAAACAGGGTCCGGGAAATGCAGCGCTGCCGCAATACCGATATATATGTTGGACGGTGTGATGCCGTGACGTTTACACATGCCGGCGGCTCCGACAAGCCGGTCATGAGCGGACAGCTTCCTCCGCAGGTCCCTTCCGACTCTTTCTACCGTGTCCCCAAGCTGCCGGTTCCCAAACCGTTCAATCAGGTCTGCTACATGTTCCTGCAGGATGGCCGGGTCTATCCCGTGCTCAAGCGACAATGCCTTAGCAGATTCATTCATCGCCCCCGCCACAATGCTCCTGATACGCTCATCCTCCATAGCCTCCCAAATATACCGGCAGCCTTTCATAGTGCCAAGATAGGCTGCAAGCGCATGCCCCATATTATGTATGAACAATTTTCTATGTATATAGAATTGAAACGGCGAATATGGAATCATATTTTTCACAGGAGGTATTTCTCCGATAAAGCCTTCTCTGTTTACAGGCAGCTGGTCATATTCCTCCACGCAAATTCTCAGGATGTTGCCCTCCTGCATCTCTTTCGTCATGACCGGTACCATTCTGCCGACAGAGGCTTCAACAAATCCTGTAAGCTCAGCCAGCAGGTCCTTCTCCCCCTCGTCCAGCTCTCTGCCGATCAGCTCGGCCAGCAGCCGGTCCGCACCAATCAGGTTTTCGCAGATAATGATATTGAACGGATTTCGGTTGCCATTCTTCCATCTCAATTTCAAGCCTGCTGCGATGATCGGGGCAATTCCTGGCAGGATATTGACGCCCACAGCGGTCGCCATGATATCCGCATCGCTGATTTCCCGGGCAGCTGTCATCACATCCGTTCCGTTGACTGCCCTGACATTTTCAACGGTTATTTCATGATTTCCCTTATCCGATACTACCTTTACCGGGTATTTCCCGTCTGTGTTCAAGGCATCCACAATCCGGGCGTCCACATCGATAAAAACCACTTCATAGCCCGATTGGGAAAACAACTGCCCGATAAATCCTCTTCCAATGTTTCCTGCTCCATATTGTACTGCTTTTTTCATAACGCTCTCACTTTGTTCAATAATTTGTTAAAATCCCTGGAGTATCTCTAGAATACACTTTTTACAGCCGGGTAAATTTTTTTATAGGTTTCAAACCTGTCCAGGAAATACGCATGG
>JAEZMC010000181.1 GCA_023435805.1 Bacillota bacterium
TTGAGTTTTTATATGAAGCCACTGGTCGTTCCGATTATTTTGATTGGCGTCGGTTTGATAGTGCTGCTTGGAGGGAAGGGACGGAAGTAAGGAAATAATTCGAGGTTTTACGTTTATGCCATCAATGTATGGGGAATATAGATTACGACACTTACTAATCAGAAATGGAGATGGAAAAATGGAAAAATACGTTTGTACTGCTTGCGGTTATGTTTATGATCCTGCTATTGGAGATCCGGATTCTGGTATTGCTCCAGGAACTGCTTTTGAGGATATTCCGGACGACTGGGTTTGCCCCGTATGCGGTGTAGCGAAAGATATGTTTGAAAAAGAGTAATTGATGAGTTTTCTGTAAGAAGCAAAAAGAAAAAGATAAGTCCTACTGTATAAAAATTTATATTGCATCAGGCTGTTTTTATGTTATAATAAAAACACCAGTTTAATATGTTTTTTTATATGTCAGGAACAGCGGCGTTCTCAGACAGGTATTTGCGTACTCTGTTTGAGACGTTTTTTTATGGCGATTTTGTATGAAAGACAAGGCAGGTATAGCCGTTTTCCATAAAGTCATTATTTTTAAGGAGTGTTGAATATGCCCAAGTATACGAAGGAAGATGTAATCAGACTGGTGAGGGAGCAGGATGTCAAGTTTATCCGTCTGCAATTCACCGACATATTCGGATCATTGAAAAATGTGGCAATAACATCCGAACAGCTCGAGAAGGCTCTTGATAATAAGTGCATGTTTGACGGATCTTCAATAGAAGGCTTCGTCCGGATCGAAGAATCCGACATGTATTTGAGACCCGATACCAATACCTTTGTCATATTTCCCTGGAGACCGCAGACAGGAAAAGTTGCCAGGCTGATCTGTGATGTATACAATCCCGATGGTACGCCATTTGAGGGCGATCCGAGATACATACTTAGAAATGTACTGAACAAGGCTGAAAAGATGGGCTATGATACCTTTAACGTAGGACCCGAGTGTGAATTTTTCCTGTTTCTTACAGATAGTGAAGGGAACCCGACGACCATTACCCATGATAATGCAGGATATTTCGATCTGGGACCGGAGGATCTGGGCGAGAACGCCAGAAGAGACATGTGCCTGGCGCTGGAGGAGATGGGCTTTGAAGTGGAAGCATCCCATCATGAAGTGGCTCCCGGCCAGCATGAAATAGATTTCAAATACAACGATGCCCTTACTGCGGCAGATGCAATCCTAACCTTCAAGCTCGTCGTGAAAACCATCGCGCAGAGGCATGGCCTGCACGCCACGTTTATGCCCAAGCCGATTTTCGGCATTGCCGGTTCCGGGATGCATGTGAACACCTCCTTATTTAAGAACGGAAGGAATATTTTCTTTGACGAAAAGGATTCGCTGCAGCTCAGCCAGGAAGCATACTGGTTCATTGGCGGGCTCATGAAAAACATGCGGTCCATGGCAGCTTTGACCAATCCGCTGATCAATTCGTACAAGCGGCTTGTACCGGGATATGAAGCGCCGGTTTATATCGCGTGGTCCGCACGGAACAGAAGCCCGCTCATCAGGATACCGGCAGCAAGAGGTTCCTCCACACGAATTGAACTGAGATGTCCCGATCCCAGCTGCAACCCGTATCTTGCTCTGGCGGTAATACTGGCAGCCGGTCTGGATGGTATCGAAAACAAGATACAGCCGCCGGCACCCGCCAATAAGAACATCTTCCATATGACGGAGGCGGAGAGAAAGGCTGAAGGCATCTATGAGCTGCCGGGCAGCCTTGACGAAGCGATTGCCGAGATGAACAGGAGTGCTTTTGTAAAAGAGGTGCTGGGCGGACATATCTTTGAAAAATATATCGAAGCGAAGCAGAAAGAGTGCTGTGAATACAGTACAAAAATCACAAAGTGGGAAATCGACGCTTATTTGATGAAATACTAAGATAAGGGTTCGTACAGCTGCCGCGAAGCTTTTGGCCGATACATGCTGAAGCTGACTTTTCGGTATCTCCCATGTAACAGCTTGCAAGGAATTGTGATTTAAATAATAAGATATGAGACTGCGACGATGCAGTCGGACCTTACGGTTCGGCTGCATTTTTTTATTATTGGGGTGTTTATATGGATTCGACCAGAATTATGATCGCAATGAGTAATGAGACTTTGATTACAAAGCTGAAGACAGTGCTTGCTGAAGCTGGATACATGGTTATCGAGCAGGCTGTGGAGGGACCTGATTGTTTACGGAAAATGAGAACGTTGAGGCCTGATATAATCATCCTTGAATATAGCCTGCCGATTATGAGCGGTTTGGAAATCGCCAAAGTAGCTCTGGAGGATAGAATCTGTGATGTGATGCTATTTGTGACGATGGAACAGGAGAGCATGATTGACAGCATCCGCCAGGAAGCAGGCTTTATCAGCCTTGTAAAGCCTGTAAGCAAAACGCTTCTGGCGGGGTCACTGGAACTGATGATCAAGAACCGGAGAAAAATAAGACAGCTGGAGAAAGAGATAGAAGAGCTGCGGTTAAGCCTCGACACAAGGAAAGAGGTTGAAAAAGCAAAGGGCCTTCTGATGATGCACCTTGGCCTGACGGAAAATGAGGCTTTCAAAAGAATTCAAAAACAAAGTATGGACCGAGGAATCCCAATGAAAGAGATAGCCAAAGCAATCATTCTGGCATACGA
>JAEZMC010000239.1 GCA_023435805.1 Bacillota bacterium
TGAATTTTGTAATCAAATTGAATTTCATTATTTACATATTTCTCTGTAAAGTGATAATTCTTTATATTTACCCGGCTTTGCTGTTCCAGATCACACAATTCAAAATCATGTGTGGAAATCAGGCCGATAATCCAGTTCTTGCCCAGGTGCTTCAGCACGCTTTTGGCTCCAGCTATTCTGTCCAGCGAGTTGGTGCCCTTGAAAATCTCATCAATCAGGTAGATCATGGGCTGCTTCAGGTGTGAATGGTCAATGATCATTTTGATTCGGAGCAGCTCGGCATAGAAGGTGGAAATGCCGCTGTTGAGATCATCGCGGACACGCATGGAGGTAAAAATGTCCATAAATGAGCATTCCAGCTTCCGCGCAAAGACAGGTGCGCCGGCATAGGCCAGGACAAGGTTGATTCCCACCGTCCGGAGCAGCGTTGTTTTTCCGGACATGTTGGATCCGGTGATGACACACGCGCCGCTGCTGATTTCAAAATCATTCCGGACGCAGGCATCAAAGGGTATCAAAGGATGTCCCATCTGTTCAGCAGAGAACTTCAAACCAGTTTCGACAAATGTCGGAAATGCCCATTCGGGTTGTATTTGACCAATCACAGCCAGGCTTGAAAGCGCCTCTATTCTTCCGACAGCTTCAAGCCATTTCCTGATCTGCGCTCCGTACCGGTTTTTCCACTCCTCCAGGGCAAATACACAGTGATAATCCCACAGCAAACCGAAATTGAGAAGGAAGTAAAGAACCGTACTGAACTTTATATCTATTGCATTCGCAATGCTTTCCAGCTTTTTCAGCGAGTCTGATGCAGGCTTGCTTTCGTGGAAGAGCTCCTGTCTGAGCTGTAACAGGTATTCGTCCGCGAATGCCTCCCGTTCGATCCGCTGCAAAAGATTGCCGTAGGCATCCAGATGCTTTTTCATTCCATAAACCGTATTGATGATCACGGCATTTTTTTTATACCCCACAGCGCAAACAACCATCTGGACAATCAATAGTAAAAGCGGTACGAAAAGCGGTATGGAGCTGCCCAGGAAAAATAAAACAAAAGTGAGTATGACAGAAGCCGGAAGCAGATAGAACAGGTACTGCATCCAATCATGTTGAAACCGTTTAGTCGGCTCTTCCGCATATTCAAGCAAACTGGCCGGGTCTACCGCAGCATTTTTGGACAGCATTCCCTCGCACTGCAGGTCCTGGCAAAAATCCAGCTTGCCTGCAAGCTCCTTGACAGCCTGCTGCCTCTTCCCTACGCTTTCAGCGCTTTTATCAGGCTTTTCCAGCAGTTCCTTCAGCATGATCCGCCCATAATGGGTATGAGCTGTATTCAGCCATTGGAACAGCGACTTGGGGCCGAATATATCGAGGTCGGCCGTGTAAGGATGGGAGGGATCGGCGAACTCCTGGCCGCAGTCGTCAAAGCCGGTCCACCCGGATTGAAGCCTGTCCGTATACTGCCTGTTGATTCCGGCCATACCCTCGAGCCTTCTGAGTTCGGATACCAGTCTGTTGTGCCGGTATACGAGCAGGATAAAGGCTATAGCGGCAGCTGCAAGTGACAGGAAACCGGACAGTATGCCCGATTCAATAAATAGAAAAACCGTTAATGCGGCACCGGCCAAAAAGACAAGCAGTCGCAGATTTCCGGAGCTTCCGGCTTGTTTCCTTTTATGTTCCGCAGCCGCGGTGTATTGCTCATATCGTTTTACATATTCGTCCACTTTTTGCATACCTGCTCTCGTAGCCCTCTTTCAAAGCAGTCCAGGAAACCGCTAATTTGCCTCGCTCACCGGATATTTCCTGATCACCATGATTTCGACCCTTCTATTTTTGGCGCGCCCTTCCGCAGTTGAATTATCATATTTGGGTGAATACTCGCCATTTCCCTGGATGGAGAGCCTTTCCGGTGCAAGCTGCCCGTTGTCCGCCAAAAAATGCATGACGTTAATGGCACGTGCTGCGCTCAGATCCCAATTTGAACGAAATGTGCCGTTTTTAATGGGAACATTGTCCGTATGGCCGATCACCCGGATATTGTTATCAAGCTCCGACAGAGCTTTTGCAATCGAAAGCAGCACCGGCGTTCCGCTCTCGATCAGTGCGGCTTCACCGGATGCAAACAGCACCGTATCCTGTATGGAAATATCGAGGCCTTCCTTATTGAGTATGAGCACAATCTTGTCCGAATATCCTTCTTCATTTATTTCATTTTCGATCAATTCCTTGATTTCCTTCATTTTATTGTCTTCAATTTCCGTATCCGACAACCCTCCGGGTTCTTCGCCGCTTCCTCCCATCGTACTTCCCTGTCCGGGAGTAGGGATCAGCTGGGTCCCCGTGCTTGGTAAATTTCCACTGCCTCCTGCAAACAGAATGCTGAATTGCTCTTTGAACTCCTGGAATTTCTCCTTGTCCGTCTGTCCCATTGCAAACATTACAATGAACAGCGCCAGAAGAAGGGTGAGCATATCGGCATACGGTATCAGCCAGGTTTCGTCGGCATGTTCTTCGTGATGTACTTTTTTCTTTGCCATTTCAGTTCCCCTTTAAGATTACTTCTCTGCCGCGTTTTCTTTTAATCCTTCTTCCAGTTTGTTTCTCTGGCCGGGATCCAGCAATCCGCTCAGCTTCATTTTAATGCTCTGCGGATTTTCTCCGGCCTGTATGGACAGCACCGCTTCAACCAGGATGCGCATATTGGTTATTTCCTGGTGGGATTTTCTTTTCAGTCTGGTTGCGATCGGGTGGCATATAACATACCCGACGAAAATTCCGTAAAGTGTTGCCACAAACGCAGCTGCAATCATGTGGCCCAGCTTTTCCACATCGTTCAGGTTCCCCAGCGCACCGATCAGACCGATAACTGCGCCCAATACGCCCAGGGTAGGTGCGGAACTGCCCGCAGTGGAAAATATGGACGCCCCCGCCCGGTGCCTTTCTTCCGTTGCCTCGATCTCGTTGCTCAATACTTCACGGATGTATTCGCCTTCAATACCGTCTACGACCATACCCAGGCCTTTTTTTAAAAATTCATCATCTATGTTCTGAATATCCTGTTCAAGAGCCAAAAGTCCGTCTTTTCTTGCCTTTTGCGACATTTCCATTACCCTGGCTATGATGATGGAAGGGTTCTCCAGTTTTTTCACCCTGAAAAGAGCTCCAAGAATTTTAGGGATGTTCAGAAATTCGTCCTTCGGAAAGGAATTCATAACCGCCGCAATCGTCCCTACCAGAATAATGATCATTGCGGCAGGATTCATCAACACCGTGACATCTGCACCCTTTACAATCATTCCAACGACAACTGCTGCAGCACCGGTAATCATACCAATTACTAGAAATATATCCATGGTGCACCTCTCTCAAATACATTTGGTATTAAGTATACCAGAAGTATGGACAGAGCTACAGCCCTTATTTGTAATTCCTGAGCATTTTCAGGCACGCCTCCTGGTCAATATGAAGGATATGCCTGATAGAACAACAGAAAAACTTATCTTATAAAGGTGCCTTCCTCAAGCTCTTTAAAAGCCTGATCCAATTCCTCCTTTGTATTCATGACAATCGGCCCGCCCCATGCAACAGGCTCACCGAGCGGTTTACCGGACATCAGGAGGAATCTTGCCCCTTTGTCGGCTGTCCGCACTTTTAGCCGATCCCCGCTATTGAACAGAATAGCGTGTTTTTCTTCGACCGGTTTTTCTCCGTCCGGTTCAAAATAACCCTCTCCCTGTACGATATATACAAAGAGTGTTGCTTCCCGGGCAGTGCCGAGCTCCCATTCGCTGCCGGGCTCCAATTCCACGTCCAGATACAGCGGTTCCACATAGTCTCCCTGTATCGCTCCGGCCGTACCCTCGCAGGTCCCACAGATAATATGGACCTTACTGCCCTCCCCCTCGATTACGGGAATATTTTCGCACAGAATATCCCTGTACTTGGGAGGAACCATTTTGTCCTTTGCAGGCAGGTTGATCCACAGCTGTGCGCCCAGCATATGTTCGCAAGCCTTCGGCATCTCCTGGTGGATGATTCCGCTTCCTGCCGTCATCCATTGACAGGCCCCGTCGAGAATACTGCCTTTATTGCCCAGACTGTCACCATGCTCAATGTCCCCTCTTATAAGATAGGTGACTGTTTCAATGCCCCTGTGCGGATGCCACGGAAATCCCCTGGTATAATCATCCGGATTGGTGGAGTCGAAGGCGTCCAGCATCAGAAACGGGTCAAATTCCTTCACATCGTGATACCCGATGACTCTGACCAGTTTTACACCGGCACCATCTGTCTGTCTCTGTCCCGTGACGATTTTTTTGATCGTCCGATAAGTAGCCGTCATTCAAACAACCCTCTTTCTATTTTTATTTCAACGTGAATTCCCTTACGGAATTCAGCCGATTTTCAGGCATCGCATGCTCAAAGAGCTGAATACCTCCTCATAGGTGAACACAATCTCCTCGCTGTCATCCGCCATCGCCAGCGAGTAGAGCAACGGTACATAATGATCCACTGTCGGTATGGAAAGCTGTGCGGCTTTCCCGAACTTCTCATAATGGACCAGGCTATCAAAATCTCTTTCCTGTATCCGGTCCTTTACTATCTCATCAAATTCAACAGCCCAATCATAAGGCTTGTTATTCTCGGAACTGAAAGCAAGCCGGAGGTTATGCACGATATTGCCGCTTCCGATTACCAGCACGCCTTTCTCCCGGAGCTTCTTCAGCTTTCGGGCCAGCTCGAAGTGATATGCCATCGGCCTGTGATAATCAATACTGAGCTGGAAAACAGGTATGTCGGCTCTGGGAAACATATGCTTCAAAACGGCCCAGGTTCCGTGATCCAGCCCCCATGTAACATCTTCCTGAATTTCCTCAGACAGCTCCATCGCTTCTTTTGCAGCAAAAGGTGCGCCTGCGGCAGGATATTTTACTTCATACAGCTCCTTCGGGAAACCGTAAAAGTCATAGATGATTTCAGGTTTTTCCTGTGTGCCGGCAAAAGTACCTCTGGTGAGCCAGTGGGCCGATACGGCCAGTATAGCTGCAGGCTTCTCCGTGCTGGATGAATAAATGGCGCTGCCGACGGATTTCAGGCTTTCAGTAAAAGGATTGGATTCTATGGCGTTCATTGGACTGCCATGACCGATAAATAAGACGGGCACTTTTTTGTATGGATTCATTATTTCACTCCAATTAGTCATTTGATCTATATTTTCCCAAAAAGACAGCCCATATAACAAATATGGGCCTGAAAATATACACTTTTAAAATAACCTGTGGGATGTTTCCCATCTATCAGGATTTGTTAGTAATTCTTCCGATGTTTTTTATTATGATGGACAAGGTACCGTCAGGTTGGTTTACAAACTCGATCTTATCACTGCTGTCCGCATACTCCAGCGGAAAGCCTATTTCAATGCCGGTGTCGGTTTTGATCCTGTGGGTTTTGAACTTTTTCTCGATCAAACTGTCGGGTATGGTGATTTCCTTCTTATTTATACCGGCTTTTGCTATTTCCTCAACATATTCGCGGCGTATTTCCAGATTGTTTTCAAAAACCTTGTCCGCTATCTGATCGACCTGAATGGCCGCATGATCTTCAAAGCTTTCGGACACTGCCTTTTTCAGCTTTAAGGCCTTGTCGAAATCCTCGTCGTAATATTTTTTATTGATGGATTTGGCCACCTTATCCAGTATCTTGAGCGTTGCATTGTCCGACAATTCGCAGCTGCAGTTCAGAAAATGCCCGGACAGGTAGAATTCCTTCTCCCCGTTTATTTCATACTGTTTTTCCAGCAGCCGAAGGCTAAAATCCGTCAGGCTGACCAGCACACATTCCTCAGGCTTTTGCCCTGCCTGCGGCAAAAGAGTCTGGTGGCGGATGATGGTGTTGATGCTGCCCTCCTCCGAATTATGTACCCAGTGGGTATAGCCTTCCCTGTAATTCAGCTTTAAAATGCCGAGATGCTTTACTCCGTCTATTTCAGCAAGACAGAATACGAGGTCGGCCGACGGAATGTCCACATTTTTTTGCATAAGGACAAACAGTCTGTCGGCCATGTCGGCCGTTATAGGCAAAAAGCCGCCTTCATCTTCATTGAGCAGGCCGCATAAACGGCGTGTGCTGTTCTCTTCTCCGGTAAATACAGCGGTTTTTGTGTTTGGATCCTCCAATATCTTGTCAATATGCTTCCCCAGGTAGTCCGCAAGATCCTCGGAAACCTCCAGCTCCCCTTTTGACAGGACAGGCATGCCGGCATTTACGTCAAGTATATGTAGTACGGCTCTTTTAACAGTAATGGTATGATTCATTGAAAATAGCTCCTATCAATTTGCAGTTGTTTTTCAACATCAGGTATCATTATATCATAAAAAACCTGACAAAAACCCCCGGCCGTGAAACCAGCCGAGGGCTTGCTGTAAAACCACATTAACCATTTCAAAGCCTGTCAATCAGCTCTCTAGATGGCAGAAAACCTTATGCCCGCCCTCATACTCGATCATGACGGGTTCCCTGACCTTGCAGATCTCCCTGCATTTGCTGCAGCGGGTGTTGAAGCGGCAGCCCTCCGGCGGGTTGATAGGGCTTGGCACGTCGCCTGTCAGCAGGATCCGCTCCCTTTTCCGTTTCGGATTGGGCACCGGTATGGCTGACAGCAGCGCCTGCGTGTAGGGGTGCTTCGGGTTGGCATAGAGTGCGTCTCCTTCCGCCAGCTCCATCATCTTGCCCAGATACATAACGCCCACCCGGTCGCTGATGTGCTTAACCACATTCAGCCCATGGGCAATAAACAAATAGGTCAGGCTGAACTCCTTCTGCAGATCCTTTAAAAGGTTGAGCACCTGCGCCTGAATGGACACATCCAGTGCTGAAACCGGCTCATCACAGACGATCAGCTTCGGGTTGACCGACAGCGCCCTGGCCACCCCCACCCGCTGCCGCTGGCCTCCGCTGAACTCATGGGGGTAGCGGTTTCTGTGATAGCTTGCCAGGCCGACATAGTCAAGCAGCTGCAGCACACGTTTTTCCAGTTCCGGGCCGTTTGCCAGCCTGTTTACCTTCAGCGGCTCCGCAATGATATCGCCGATGGTCATTCTCGGGTTCAGCGAGGCATAGGGATCCTGGAAAATGATCTGAATATGCTTGCAGTACTCACGCTGTTCTTTTTTGCTGAGCTTTGACAGATTCCTGCCTTCAAAAAAGATCTCTCCCGAGGTGGGATCCATCAGGTTGACCATCATTCTTCCGATAGTAGTCTTTCCGCAGCCGGATTCACCTACCAGTCCGAGAGTCTCGCCCTTATATATCTGAAAGGATATATCGTCAACAGCCTTTACATGTTGGGTAACCTGCCCGAAAAAACCCGTGCTGGCGGGAAAATATTTCTTCAGATTCTTGACTTCCAATAATACTTCCATCATTACACCTGCCCTTCCTGTCCTCCGGCATAGAGGAAACAACTGACCTGCCGCCCGTCAACATCGTACTCGGGCGGTTCCTCCCGTCTGCATATCTCCATGCACCTGTGGCATCTGGTACTGAAGGAGCAGCCTTTCGGCATGTGCAACGGATTCGGTACCACGCCGGGTATCATAAACAGCTTTTCTCTTTTCTCATCAATCAGCGGTATGGACTGCAGCAAACCGTCCGTATACGGATGCAGGGGCTTTTCAAACAGTTCCCCCACCCTCGCCCGTTCTACGATCCTGCCGCAGTACATGACCAGCACGCGGTCCGCAATCTCCGCAACTACACCCATGTCATGGGTAATCAGAAGGATAGCCGTGTTGAGCTTTTCCCTCAGCTTCAGCATCAGGTCCAGGATCTGGGCCTGGATGGTCACATCCAGTGCGGTGGTAGGCTCATCGGCAATCAGAAGCTCCGGGTTGCACGACAATGCCATGGCGATCATCACCCTCTGCCGCATACCGCCGCTCAACAGATGGGGGTAATCGTGCATCCTCTTTTCGGGAGAAGGTATCCCCACCAGGTCCAGCATATGGACGGCCTTTTCAAACGCTTCCTTTTCGCTGACAGCCTGATGCCGGAGCAGCGTCTCGGTAAGCTGCCTCTTGATTGTAAAAACAGGATTCAGCGAAGTCATGGGCTCCTGAAAGATCATCGAAATCTCGTTGCCCCGTATATCCTGCATTTCCTTTCTTGTCATGGCCAGCAAATCCCGTCCTTTGAACAGGATCCTGCCGTCCGTGATTTTACCCGGCGGATCGGGTATGAGCCCCAGGATGGACAGCGACGTAACGCTTTTTCCGCTTCCCGATTCACCTACGATGGCAAGCACTTCGCCTTCCGCCAGCTCGAAGCTGACGCCGTCCACGGCATTGACCAGCCCGCGCTTCATCTTGAATTGTGTTTTCAGGTTCTCAACTTGTAATAGCATATTCATTCACCTTATTTTCTAAGTTTCGGATCAAGAGCGTCCCGCAGGCCGTCTCCCAGCAGATTAAACGCCAATACGGTCAGCGTGATGGCAATACCCGGAAAGATAACGATGTACGGCGCATTAAAGAAATACCCGCGGCCGGAGCCCAGCATGCTCCCCCATTCCGCGTAGGGCGGCTGAACGCCAAGGCCCAGAAAGCCAAGCGCAGAAGTGTCCAGAATGGCGGTGGAGATGCCCAGCGTGGCGCGGACAATAATGGGTGAAAGGACATTGGGAAGGATGTGCTTGAATATGATCGCCTTATCCCTGTTGCCGATGGCTCTTGCCGCACTGACGAAATCACTTTCCTTGACAGACAGGATACAGCCCCGTACGATTCTTGCATATTCCGGTATCGTTACAAAACCGATGGCGATAATAGCCTTGTCGATACCCTTTCCCAGGGCAAACATAAAGGCGATGGCCAGCAGAAGAGAAGGGATGGCCAGCATGATATCCATGAAACGCATGATGATCATATCCAGCTTGCCGCCGTAATATGCCGCAATGGAGCCGAAGATTGTTCCAAGGGAAAGTGCGATGGCTACCGCAATCACGCCAACTCTCAGCGAGACCTTCGTACCGTCAATAATTCTGCTGAAAATATCCCTGCCCTGCTCGTCTGTCCCCAGGATATGTGCGGCGGACGGCGGCTGCAGGCTTTCGGACAATTCTCCGGTGTACGGGTCGTAAGGCATGATAAACCTGCCGAATAACGCAACAAGGACAAGCAGGGCGATAATGGCCAGACCTACCATGGCCGCTTTGTTGTCCTTCAATATATCCCACATGTTCCGCAGGCGGGATTCAGCCTTTTCCATTTCCTCCGGCTGCAGCATCCCTCCGGGCTGCATGCCGTTCTGTTCAATATTGAATTCAGGATTGATTTCCATGAGCTGTTCCCCCTTCAGGAATACTTGATACGCGGATCGATCAAAGCATAAACGATATCGACGATGAGATTGACGACCACAAAAATGGCCGCTATAAATAGGACAGCCCCCTGAACGACCGGGTAATCGGATTTCAGAATGGCATCCACCGTATAACTCCCTATGCCGGGCCAGGAAAAAATTGTTTCTGTCAGAACCGCACCGCCAAGCAGTGCGCCAAGCTGAAGACCGATGACCGTAACAACCGGTATCAGCGCATTCCTGAAGGCATGGTCGAGAATAACCGGCTTTTCAAGCAGCCCTTTTGCCCGCGCAGTCCGGATATAATCCTGGTTCACCACCTCCAGCATGGTTGCCCTGGTCATACGGGCAATGATCGCGGTTGAGTAGGACCCCAGCGCAACTGCGGGCAAAATAATATGTTGAAGCGCACTGAAAAAAGACGCAAAATTTCCGGTAATCAAACAATCCAAAAAATAAAAGCCTGTTATGGTCGCCGGTTCCATTCCTACTTCAATCCGGCCTGCTACCGGCAGCCAGTGCAGTCCCAGTGAAAAAATAAGTATCAGTACGAGGCCGAGCCAGAAAATAGGCATGGACACCCCGATCAGCGCCGTTATCATTCCTGCATAGTCGATAACGGTATTTTTCTTGACAGCAGACAATATCCCTATCGTAATGCCGAACAAAGCGGCAAAGAGTATGGCGGCGAACGCCAGCTCAATAGTGGCGGGAAAGCGTGTAAGCAGCTCCTTTGTCACCGAAGTCTTGGTAAAGAGCGATTGCCCGAGATCACCCCGGACAGCGTTTTTGAAAAAATCCCAGTACTGTACATAGAGCGGATTATTCAATCCAAGCTCCTGTCTCAGCGCCTCAATCTGGTCCTTCTTGGCGTGCTGTCCCAGAATGTTTGCAGCCGGGTCCGCCGTAAATGCATGCATGACAACGAAAACGACGATTGAAACACCGATCAGCACCGGTATCAGAAGCAGCAGCCTTTTTATAATGTATTTTGCCATGTCACCCTCCAAAATGCTGCAGTAAAATGGAATACCGCTCTTTCGAACGGTATTCCTCCTGCATCAATTGCCATATAAATTATTTGGTAACATCCTTAAAGAAGATGTTTCCGGTAGGATGCACTTCAAAGCCCTTCACCTCAGGTTTGTAGGCCGCCAGTGTAAGCGCGTTGGAAATGGGCAGCCATGCCGCGTCTTGAATAACGATCTGCTGTATTTCCGCATATGCTTTGTTTCTGTCTTCTCCATTGGGAAGCTGACGTGCTTTTACAAGCAGTTCATCCACTTTGGGATTGGAGTATTTGGCAGAGTTCAGCGTGCTTTCGATTTCCTTGGTTTCAAACAGTGAAAGGAAGTTATCCGCATCGCCGTTGTCGCCTATCCAGCCATAGAAGCCTATGTCGCCTTCTCCGTTGCCAACTCTCTTCTTATAATCCGTCCATTCATAAAGATCGATGGTGGCTTTGATACCAACCTTGGCCAGATATCCCTGCACAGCTTCTGCAAGCTTCTGTCCGTTGACGGAGTTATAAGGTCTTGGATTGGGATAAGAAATCATCTTGATTTCGAGGTTTTCTTTCCCCAGCTCCTTCAACAGTGCTTTGGCCTTATCCGGGTTGTATTCGTATGGTTTGACATCCTTGTTATAGCCAGGCATGAAGTTTGGCAGCGGGCTGTTTGCAACATCCGCATACCCCTGGTACAGGAATTTGACCAGCTCTTCACGGTTGATGGCGTAGGAGACAGCTTCACGGAGCTTCGGATCATTGAAGGGCGCCCTGGAGCAATTAAAATACATATAGTTGATGTTCATGCCCTGATCCTTGAACAGCGTCATCTTCGCATCTTCCAGCATTTTTACGTTGTTCGGATCGATACCGTCTATTGCGTCAACCGCACCTGTAGCCAGTTCGCTGGCACGTACGGAATTTTCCTTTGTGAACTTGAAGACCAGCTTGGAAATCTTGGCTTTTTCACCCCAGTAATCTTCATTTCTTTCCAGCGTGATGGACTGTGCCTTATCCCATTTGACGAACTTGAAAGGACCTGTGCCAACGGGGTTTTCATTCAGGTTTCCATTTGCCTTCTTGGCTGCAGTCGGGCTGACAATCGGTGCTGCAAGGCTCATTGCAAGGTTCGCAAGAAATGGTGTGTAGGGTGCTGACAAGGTGAACTGAACTGTCAGCTCGTCGACAACATCCACCTTTTCAACCGGTCCGAAGGTAAAGGAAGCATACGGCATGTCCTCTGTCGCATTGGGAGGGAGCTGGCGCTCAACGCTGTATTTTACAGCTTCGGCATTGAAAGGGGTACCGTCGTGGAATTTTATACCCATATGGAGCTTGAACGTATACACCTTGCCATCATCGCTGATGGTCCAGCTGTCTGCAAGGCAGGGCTCCAATTCTGTGGAACCGGCTTTGTACCTGAGAAGTCCCTCATACACATTGCATATAACCTTTGAAGATTCGCCGTCGTCGACAAATGCAGGATCGAGACCTCTGGGGTCGGCGCCCTGTGCGAATATGAACGGCTTGCCGCTTGAGGATGTTCCGCCTGCGCAGCCGGTCAGAACCGCCGTCAATGAGAAAATAACCACGAGTACCAGTGCAACTGATCTTTTCATTATGTACATTCCTCCCTCACTAAACTGATTATATTCAGCATTGCTATCAAAAAAACAAGGGTATCATGAGATAAGACTCCCTTGTTTTATCTTGTGTAACGCTTAACATAATCTATTATTTTCATATAATATACCACAGATCATGTTTCATGACAAGAAATTCCGTTTAAGCAAAACATATTTTTATCATGAAAACAGCAGTCCTTGAAAAGTCACTCCTGCGCTTTGTCCATCCGACGCATTCCGGTGCCTGGCCGGACGGCTGAAAGCACCCCGCAGTAGACCTTCAAAGTCCTTTCAGCTATCCTGCTCCAGTCATACTCCTCCAAAAGTTCGTTGATCTGCTGCCGTGTCATCCGCACATTTTTATTTTCAATGATGGCCCGGTTGATATGGCCGGCAAGCTCCCTGCAGTCGCCCGCTTTGAAATAATGCTCCTCCGGCAGGCCGATACTGCGGTTTGCCGCAATGTCGGAAACAATGCAGTAGAGCCCGGAGCAGATCGCCTCCAGCAGTGAGATCGGCATACCCTCATAACTCGAAGGAAGGACATAGAGACCAGCACCGGCATATAGTTCCCTGAGCGGATTCTCCGACAGGAAACCGGTATAAACGATCCGTTCATCCTGCTCCATCCTTTTGAACAATTCGCCGCTGTATCTGCCTGTATGATCAGCCCCGCCGGCAATGACCAGCTTCCATCCCTCTGCGCTGACGGAACGGAAAGCCTCGACCAGGTCATGGAAGCCCTTCTCCGGAACAATCCGTCCTACTGCAAGAATATACCTTCCTGCCTCCAAATGATATTTCCCCAGCGTATTTCCCGGCTCCACACACTCCACCGCCTGTACGCCGTTGGGAATATATTGCGCCTCCCTGCCATACCTCTTGCGGATATCCCTTGAGATATCTTCCGATACGGCGATGATACGGTCGGCAAACCGGATACTGATATATTCGCATAATCTTAGAAAGACCTTCTGTGCTCTGTTCCATTTTTCATGCATGTAATTGGAGCCGTGAGTAGTAAGAACAACGGATATGCCGAACAGCTTGGCCAGCGGTATGAGCAGGCCGGGACCGATGCCGTGCATGTGCAGTATGTCCGGCTTGTATTTCAGGCATTTGAATACGCCCAGAAAAGTATGCAACAGAGCCTCCAGGTTTTTCCTCCTCACCGCCGGAAGGTCGACCAGGCGTACCCCCATGTATTCCTTCAAACTCCTGTCGACATAAGGCCTTCTGGTAAATACGGTTACCCGGCATCCCATTGCGGCAAGGCGGACCGCCAGGTTTTCGCAGTGCTTTTCGACGCCGCCCTGTACATTCGGAAAGCCCCGTGTACCAAGAAAAATGATATTCATGTGCTGTTCCTTTCTATCCGATCCGGCATTTCACCATGCTGAGGGCCAAACTGACCGCCTTTTATCCGCTGTCGTTTACATCATGCTGACCCGGCCAGCTGCCGGTATATTTCTTCTATACGGCTGAAATGCATTTCCTGTCCGAATTCCGCTTCCGCCCTTTTTCTTGCTTCTTTACCCATAGCAATGGCCTTTTGAGGATTTTCTGCCAGTTCATTCAGCTGTTCACACAGCTGTATGGCGTTCCTCGGCTCAAAAATCAAGCCGTTTCTGCCATGTTCAATCAATTCCGGTATCCCGCCCATATTTGCTCCTATTACCGCCTTCCCGCAGGCCATGGCTTCCAGGACGGATAGTGGGGCATTTTCATACCATTCGGAGGGCAGTACGGCAAAATCGCAGTTCCTGATCAGGGATGCAAGTTCCTCCCCGGTTCTGAAACCCAGCAGACGGACATTGTCCAGGCCTGCTTCCGCAATGGTTTTTTCTATTTCCGGCCTTAACGGCCCGTCGCCGACAATGTATAAATCCATATTCCGGACGCCCCGCATCGCCCGGATCAGCGTAAGGATCCCCTTTTCCCTGACCAGCCTGCC
>JAEZMC010000252.1 GCA_023435805.1 Bacillota bacterium
CATCGGCCTCTCCAGTGAAAATGAAAGTAAAAAGGTAATCGCTATCTGCAAGAATCTGGGCAGCATGTTCCGGTATAACCTGAACAGTCAGCGGGTGGTTTCCATCCGGGATGAGCTGAACCATATCAGAAGCTACACCCAGATACTCGAATATCGCTTTGACGGAAAATTTAAGGTTGTATACTCCATTAATCCGGATGTGTATGAGTACAGGACCGTTAAATTTATATTGCAGCCCTTTGTGGAAAACGCTATCAGCCACGGATTCAGAAATATTATCCGGGACGGGCTGCTGCTGATGCATGTGGATTGGTACGAGGAACGAATCCGTTTCACCATCTCGGACAACGGTTCTGGAATTGACAGAGAGAAACTGGATGAGATCAATACCACGCTGCTCCACTATGGAAGCAATTCCATTGAGAAATCCGATATTCCGCCGCATCTGGGCATCATCAATGTATTTATGCGGCTGAAGCTATTGTTTCAAGACCGTTTCCGCTTCTCAATCGAGAGTGGTGTGAACCAGGGAACCACTGTAAACATCGAGATTCCTCCGATCACATAGTTGTTTATTAGTATAAACAAAGCACAAGGAAACCAGACGAAAAGAGCGAAGCAGCCGGGCCGGAAGACCCGTAGAACGAGGAGTGGATGGAATGTATCGCGTAATGATTGCCGATGATGAAAAATTCGTGAGAAAAAGTATCATAAACCGAATCGAATGGGAGCAGAGAGGGCTTGTCCTGGTCGGAGAGGCTGATAACGGTGCGGATGCCCTTGTCCTTGCCGGCATGGTGAAACCGGATATCATACTGGTCGATATCAAAATGCCGATTATGAATGGGATCGACCTGATCAGGAACGTGAAAAAGGACCATCCGGGTATCAATTTTATCATACTCAGCGGATACGACGATTTTGAATATACCAAGGAGGCAATCAAGCTGGGTGTCGCCAATTATATTAAAAAGCCTATCGACGAAAACGAACTGAATGAGACATTGAGCCTGGTTGTCAACCAGATCAGGCATAAAGAAGAAAATGAAGAGCAAATCAGGGATATATCCAGTCAAATCAAAAAAAGCAAGGCCGTTTTGCACGAGAAATACCTCAATAATCTTCTGTACAGCCACTACCACCTCCTGGAGGAAGAGGTCAAATTCACCTATGGAGATTTCGGCCTCCTGCTGGTCTACATCAGGGAAAATACCTGCACGGATCACCCGATGGGGCTGATGACCGAAACCATTCAGCAGAATGTCTCGGACTTGATGAAAACAATGCCGGATACCCATCTTCACGCATATGTATTTCCAAATCCAATCCATCCCAACGAAATTCGCATTCTGCTCAATGGTCATACATTGTCCGGACAGCTGGGCAGGATTGCCGACAGATTGCATGATGCCCTTTATAAAACGCTCTGCCCTTCGCAATCGGCGGACATATCCATATCGGTAAGCAGTTCCTTCTGCGGGATCCAGGAGATACCTCAAATATACCTGCAATGTATCGAAAAGCTAAAGAGAAAGATTCTGCCGGGACAATCGCCTGTGCTGTACGAGAAGGATATGGACACACCGGATTTAATTTTTTCCGAGTTTGTATACCAGTCTGTCAGCAGGCTTAAAAAATTTATGGAAAATAGGGATTTGCACAATGTCACCCGGACGCTGGAGAAAATATTCGATGGGAGAAATGAGAAAAAGTTCTCCGTAGCTTTGCTGGAAAGCATCGTACTGGAAATTCACAATGCAATAAAACGTTCTGTTATTAAGCTTGATGTGCAGATTTCGGGGTTTTCTGTTAATGACCTGTTCCAGCCGGAGTACCTGCTGAAATTCAACAACCTTGATGAACTGAAGCAGGATCTTTCTTCGCTGCTGCATGAGTTCATCGGGCTGTCTCATATGGAAGAGGGTACTTTGATCAGCAGGATACGGCAATATATGCTGGAACACTATGCAGAAAACCTGTCACTGTCTAAAATAGCACAGGAGCATTATCTGAATCCCAGCTATCTGTCGCAGCTATTCAAGAGCAAGACCGGAGAAAATATCTCCCGGTTCCTGGAAGATATTCGGATAGAAAAGGCGCGGGAACTGCTGTCGGGTTTATCGGTCTCCGTCGTGGACGTCGCATTTATGGTTGGATATAACGATGCGAGATATTTCAGCAAGGTCTTCAAGAAGAATACCGGCATGCTGCCATCCGCCTACCAGGAAAGGCACAAATCGGATAATGTCCGGAAGCAGACCTTATGACCTGAATAATCTTTCCAATACAGGGCAGTAAAATAAAGAATTTGTTGATTCTGTTCAGTTCATATGGTAAAATCATATTATGATACATAGTTTCACAATATGAAACGAGGACTTATGGCAGAAAAAGGCGCACAATTGATCGACAGGCTTCTGGATATAATCGAATTGCTCTCGCTGGAGAAGGACGGTCTCGGCGTTACTGAAATAGGGAACAGGACGGGACTTCATAAAAGTACGGTTCACAGAATCGTCAGTGCACTGGCCGAGCGGGGCTATATTGAAAAGGTCCCGGGCAGAGGCGTGTACAAAATCGGTCTTAAGCTGGTGGAAATCAGCAGTGTATATTTGAACAGCATTGAGTTGAAAACCGAGGCAAGGCCCTATTTACACGAGCTTACGTCAAAGCTTGGCCACCCCTCGCATCTTGCAATACTTGACGGTACGGATGCCGTCTATATCGACAAGGTGGAGGTGGTAAGCAATATCAGGCTGTATTCGCAGATCGGGAGGCGTATACCGGTTTATTGCTCGGCGCTCGGCAAATGTTTGCTATCCGGCCTGCCTGAGTGTGATGTCCGGGAGATCGTATCCCGGTGCAGCTTTGAAAAATATACGGAAAAAACACTGGACAGCGAAACGCTTCTGCAGCAGGTCCGGAGAGTGGCGTCAGCAGGGTGGGCGGTTGATGATGAGGAACATGATAAAGGGATCCGCTGCATTGCGGCTCCCGTTTACGACTACAGGGGCAAGGTGATCGCAGCAGTCAGCATTGCAGGGCCCGCTGCGGCGGTAACTCCGCAGAACGACGGTGAAACGGCCGGAATTGTAAAAGAAACGGCACTGAACATTTCGAAAAGACTGGGATACAAAATATAAAAAAATGGAGGTAGTTATGTCGAGGATCGTATGCTTTGGAGAAATTATGCTCAGACTCTCCCCACCTGGTTATCTGCGGTTTGTGCAGGCCAATTCCTTTGATGTGGTATATGGCGGCGGAGAGGCCAACGTAAGCGTTTCGCTGGCCAATTACGGCATGGACGCTGCATTTGTCACAAAGGTGCCCAACAATTCCATCGGGGACAGCGCCGTGAATGAATTGAGAAAATACGGAGTGGATACCCGTTTCATCGCCAGGGGAGGCGACAGGCTCGGTATCTATTTCCTTGAGAAGGGTGCATCCCAAAGGCCTTCGAAAGTCATATATGACAGGAAGCATTCCTCCATATCCGAAGCAAAGCCCGGTGACCTGGACTGGAAAGCCATCTTTGCCGGCGCCTCCTGGTTCCACTTTACCGGCATCACGCCCGCGCTGGGTGACCAGCCCGCCGCACTGACGCTGGAGGCTGTGAAATGCGCGAAGGAAATGGGATTGAAAGTCAGCTGTGATCTGAATTTCCGCAAAAACCTATGGACCTCCGAGAAGGCGGGCAGGGTAATGGGAGAGTTGATGCAGTACGTAGATATCTGTATTGCAAATGAAGAGGATGCGGAAAAGGTATTCGGCATCAAGGCGGACGATTCCGATATTTCAGGCGGCAAACTGAGTCACGAGGGCTACAAGAAAGTTGCGGCCGAGCTGAAAAGCAGATTCGGCTTTGAAAAAGTCGCAATTACACTCAGGGGCAGTATTTCCGCATCAGACAACATATGGGCAGCCATGCTTTATGACGGAAGCGATTACTATTTTTCCAGGAGTTATTCCGTACACATTGTCGACAGGGTCGGCGGCGGTGATTCCTTTGGCGGTGGTTTGATTTATGCACTTTCCAGCGGGTATGCATCCGGGGAGGCCATCGAGTTTGCCACAGCGGCATCCTGCCTGAAGCATTCCGTTGAAGGCGACTTCAATCATGTCACAGCAGCTGAAGTGAAAGCCCTCATGGGCGGCGATGGCTCGGGCAGGGTACAGAGGTAAGAAAAAACGATGAGTATGTTGAGGAGGTAGAGGAAATGGAAATCAGAAATGCATGTAACCCGGTGGATTTTAAAAGCTATACCACGGAAAGACTTCGCAGCGACTTTTTGATACAGGGGCTCTTTGTACCGGATGAGGTCAAAATGGTCTACAGCCATATTGACCGGATCATTACCGGTGGTGTCATACCGGTTAAGTCTGTAAAGCTGGAAGCAGGCAGTGAACTCAGAGCAGACTACTTCCTTGAGAGGCGTGAAATCGGAATCATCAATATAGGCGGTAAAGGAACGGTCCGGGCGGATGGCGAAGCGTATGCACTTGATACCAAGGACGGCCTGTACATAGGAATGGGAACCAGGGAAGTGGTGTTTGAAAGTGCCGATGCCTCCAACCCGGCAAAATTCTATTTCAACAGTACGCCGGCACATAAGGCCTATCCTACAGAGAAGATCGGCGTTTCGGATGCCGAAACGGAAAAGCTCGGATCACTGGAGCAGTCCAACGCAAGGACTATTCACAGGTATATTCACCTGAAGGGGGTCAGAAGTTGCCAGCTGGTAATGGGCATGACGGAACTGGAACCGGGAAGCGTCTGGAATACGATGCCCTGTCATACGCATGAAAGGCGTATGGAGGTCTACCTGTATTTCAACATGCCGGAGAATGCCATTGCGTTCCATTTTATGGGCGAACCGACGGAAACAAGGCACATTATCGTACGAAATGAAGAAGCGGTCATTTCACCCAGCTGGTCCATACACTCGGGCTGCGGGACCAGGAATTATACCTTCATATGGGGCATGGCCGGTGAAAACCAGGTCTTTGCGGACATGGATGCTGTGGCGATCAATACGATGAAATAAATGGCCGGTTTGGACTGGAATCAGCCGGTCTCGGATGAAGCTTTATGTAGATTTGGAGGTAAGAAATATGATACTGGATCGTTTTAAACTGGATGGAAAGGTTGCCATTGTGACAGGCGCCGGCACAGGGCTCGGTCAGGGTATGTCCATCGCTCTGGCGGAAGCGGGAGCGGATATCGTAGGTGTGGATTATGTAGATATGCCGGAAACACAGGAAAGGATAGAAGCGCTCGACAGAGGGTTTCTGGGAATCAAGGCCAACCTGATGAGCATTGAGCCAATCAACGGCATTATCGAAGACGCGGTGGCCAGATTTGGCAAGGTCGACATTCTTGTCAACAATGCCGGGATTATCAGAAGAGAAGATGCCATCGAGTTTTCGGAGAAAGACTGGGACGATGTGATGAATATTAACGTTAAAACGGTCTTTTTCTTCAGCCAGGCGGCGGCAAAGCAGTACGTCAGGCAGGGGACCGGCGGAAAGATCATCAACATCGCGTCCATGCTTTCCTTTCAGGGGGGAATCCGCGTTCCCTCCTATACGGCCAGCAAAAGCGGCGTAATGGGGATTACAAGAGCTATGGCCAACGAATGGGCAAAATACAACATCAGCATCAATGCCATTGCACCCGGTTATATGGCCACCAACAATACCGCTCCGCTGCGGGCTGACGAGGGAAGAAGCGCAACGATACTTGAAAGGATTCCGGCAGGCCGGTGGGGACTGCCTGAAGATGTAATGGGGCCGGTGGTGTTTCTTGCGTCCGCCGCAGCGGACTATGTCAATGGATACACAGTGGCAGTGGACGGCGGCTGGCTGGCGAGATAGACAGGCGTCTGACACAATTGCCGAACCGGAAGATGAATTCGGCACATAACAGACAGGTTGAAACGGGGCAGGGACTCCAATGAAAAACGGAGCTCTGCCCTTTTCTCTTTTTCATGGTTCATCAGGAGGGGAAATGATCTGATGTTTGATGAGTACATGCTTATATTAGCTTGACAAAATATCTCAGGCTTATATCATATTAAGTGTGGTACTAAAAAAAGGAACAAAATAAAGGTTCAGGAGGTTACCATATGAATATTGCAAGAAGGCCTTTCGGAAATACGCCGGACGGATCCGGGGCGGATATTTTTACCTTGACGAACTCCAACAACATGACTGTGGACATAACGAATTTTGGCGGGATTATTGTAGCAATAAAGGTTCCGGACAAAAATGGAAAGCTGACGGATGTTACACTTGGATATGACACGCTGGACGGGTATTTGAAAAAAGGGCCGTATTTCGGTGCGTTGATCGGAAGACATGCGAACAGGATTGAGAACTCGGAATTTGAGCTGAACGGAGTGACATACCGGTTGGCGCAAAATGAGGGGAAGAATCACCTGCATGGCGGAATGAAAGGCTTTGACAAGGTTTTATGGCAGGCCGAGATCATCGCCGACGGAGAGCGGCAATCCTTGCAGCTGACTTACAGAAGCACGGACGGGGAGGAAAACTATCCTGGAAATCTGGATGTAAAGGTGCTTTATACCCTGACACAGGACAATGAGCTGATCATTGACTACCATGCCGTATCCGACAAGGACACGGTGGTAAACCTGACCAATCATGCATATTTCAACCTGAAAGGCCATGCGTCCGGCGATGTTCTCGGTCATCAGCTGTATATCAACGCGGACAGGTTCACTGTGATGAATAAGGAAAGCATACCTACCGGAGAAATAAGAGAGGTTAAAAATACTCCCTTTGATTTTACCCGGCTCACTCCGATCGCGGCAGGTATTGAAGCCCGTGACGAACAGGTGGCTTTCGGCAGTGGCTACGATCATAACTGGGTCTTGAACGTAAGCGGGAAGAAGCCGGAAAAAGCGGCAGAGGTGTATGAGCCGGACAGCGGGAGATTGATGGAGGTGTATACGACTATGCCCGGCGTGCAATTCTACTCAGGTAATTTTCTTGACGGAAATGAGATCGGCAAAGGCGGGGCAATCTATAATAAAAGGCAGGGCTTGTGTCTCGAAACCCAATATTTCCCGAATGCAATGAAGCACAAGCATTTTCCGTCGCCAATACTGA
>JAEZMC010000285.1 GCA_023435805.1 Bacillota bacterium
GAGCTGCCTTTATGCCGTGTGATTCCATGACAAATGCGATTACATCGATCCCCATGGTATCCAGTATGAGTTTGGCAATCGTTCCTCCGGCAACCCTTGCCACGGTTTCTCTTGCAGACGCCCTTCCCGCCCCGGCCCAGTCATAATAGCGGCCGTACTTTTTATAATAGGTGTATGCAGCCTGCCCGGGTCTCATCAGATACCTGTTACCCTTATGCTGGTTGATGTGCTCATCCTCGATATCGCTGCTGGGGATAAGCATGCCTACAGGCGCGCCTGTGGACAGGTCATCCTCCATTACGCCGGAATAGATGATCACCCTGTCAGCTTCCTTTCTCGGAGTGCTGAGCTTCGATAATCCCGGTCTGCGTTTATCCAGTTCCTCCTGGATGATTTCAGCCGTTATTTTAAGGCCTGGTGGCACACCGTCCACAATGACCATTTGTCCGCCATACAGCTCCGGCGGAATGCCGGGATGCTTCCGGAAACCGCCTGAATAGGACTCTCCGCAGGTAGTAACCCGGAACATTCTCCCGTAAGTATTTCCAAGCATGTTATAACCTCCCTGTATAAAAGTAAGTGCTGCCAGCCCTGTCTTCCGGCAGAAATCGTCACCTGACCGCGGAAACTTTATTCTTCCGTCAGCTCCAGCGCGCCGCCGCAGTTTCTGATCAACTGCGGAAATTCAGGGAAAGTGACATTCATGGCCTGCGCCGTCTCAATCACCGTTTCACCTTCGGTTTGAAGGCCTGCCACTGCAAGGGCCATAACAACCCTGTGGTCATCGTGTCCGCATACCCTGCAGCCTTTCAGACTACTGCTCCGGATAATCAAGCCGTCAGGAAGCTCCTCGATATCTGCGCCCATTTTTTTCAGCTCCGTACACATGACATGGATACGGTCTGTCTCCTTCAGGCGTGCCTGAGGTACATTGACAAGCCTGGTTTCCCCTTCTGCAAAGCAGCCGGCTACCGCCATTGCAGGCAATGCATCGGGTGTGGGATTCATATCTATTTCGATACCCTTCAGATGGCCGCCTTTAACATATATGCCTTCTTCCGCATGCCGGACAACAGCACCCATGCTTTCCAGATAATCCAGCACCTTTTTATCGCCCTGGGGATCCGACATGTCAAGATTTGTGATAAGAAATTCACCGCCTGACACGGCAGCAAGAACCATGAAAAAGGTAGCGGAAGAAAAGTCGCCGGGTATGGTTGAGTCAAACGCCCGGTATTTTTGCCTTCCATTGATATAGAAAGAGTTGAATTCATCGTTTTTATATTGGATGCCAAGCCTGTCAAGCCACCACAGTGTCATTTCCACATACGGAACTTCGTTCAGCCTTGTAAGGAAAATCTCCGTATCATTCTCCAACAATGGCGCATGCAGGAGAATGGAAGAGAGGTACTGGGAGGACATGGCGTCGAGCCCGGTGTTTCCGCCTCTCAATCCGCCGTGGACAACAACAGGCGCCATTTTGTCGCCACGGGTGGAAAATACGTTGGCGCCAAGATTGTTCATCGCGTCGATTAATGGGCCCAAGGGTCTTCTGCGAATTTGATAATCACCTGTAAAAACTGTACAGCCATCGGTCAATCCGGCTGTCATCAAGCCAAAACGCAGCGTGGTTCCGGAGTTCCCCACGTCAACGATATTTTCAGGTATATGAGGTTTGCCGTTGAAACCGTCGACAACAAACCTGTCGCCATGGTTTTCAACAACAGCGCCGAATGCCCGGCAGACGGCTGCTGCAGATAATGCATCTTCAGAGATGAGCGGATTTACAATGACGGACCGGCCTTGCGCAAGACTCGCAAGAAACAGAGCCCGGATGGTATGGGACTTAGAACCCGGTATCCTTATGCACCCGCGGGTTTCAGATTTTCTAACCTTTAAAAGCATATTCATTTTCCTTCCTGCCATTCTACAAAAATACTGCCATATAAATTAGTAATATATTAATATATGGCAGCGGCTTCGTCAAACTATTTTGTTCCTGTATTCATCACAGGCTGGGACCGTTATCGCTCGGCGGTGCGGAAATCGTCCGCGGCGGCGGGGGTCCATAGAATTGGTAATAGTTGCATTGAATCCTCCCGTTATACAGTTTGCGCTTTTTATCCGCCTTCCGGCCGATAAGCGCTTCAAAACGGGGATGAGATGTAATGACATAGAAAGACCAGGTATCAAAGCCTTTAAAAACAACGCCCAGGTCCCTGTACAGCCGCTCAACCTCGGCCAATTCGCCAAGTCTTTCACCATACGGGGGGTTGCACACAATAAAACCGTATTTATATCTGGAGCTGATTTCCGATACCGGAAGACGCTGGAGGTGGATATCCTGCGAAACACCCGCCTGAGTGGCATGATACCGTGCAAGACTGATGGCCTCATCGTCGATATCCGAGCCGTGAATCCTGAGGCCGGGATTCCTCCTGATCTTGTCGGACGCTTCCTCTCTCGCCTGCATCCAAAGGCTGGCGGGAGTCTGATGCCAGCCCTCGGCGGAAAAGCTCCGTTTGGCGCCAGGAGCCATATTATTGGCAATCATGGCAGCTTCAACCGGAATGGTTCCCGATCCGCAAAACGGATCGATCAGCGCTCTGTCGGGTTTCCACCTGCTGATCATGAGCATGGCGGCTGCAAGTGTTTCCTTCAGCGGAGCTCCTGCTGAAAGAGTCCTGTAGCCGCGTTTGTGAAGTCCCGGGCCGGTAGTGTCCACCGTCAGGGTTGCCAGATCCTTCAGCAGGCTGATTTCTATCCTGTATAATGGTCCGTTTTCATCAAACCACTGCTTTTTATATTTTAACTTTAATTTTTCAACAATCGCCTTCTTGACAATGGCCTGACAGTCAGGTACGCTTGAAAGCTTGGAATCTACCGATTTCCCATCGACAGGAAACTGTGCGTTTTCCGGTAGCCACTCATCCCATGGCAGCGCTTTTGTGCCTTCAAATAGTTCATCAAAGGTCAATGCCTTGAATTCCCCCATTTTCAAGAGTATGCGGTCTGCTGCGCGAAGCCAGATATTGGCCCTGCATATGGCGGCTTCGTCACCTGCAAAGGTGACCCGGCCGTTCTCTATCTGCTGGTCTCCATAGCCCAGCCAGCTGAGTTCCCTGCCCACTACCGACTCAATTCCGAAAGCCGAAGTGGCAATTAGCTGCATTTTTGACATTATTGACTCATTACCTCCCAGTCGGAGCCGTTCCTGATGGTTTATGCTTCGTCAGCATCCCAGCAGTCTGGCGCCGTCTATCCTATTATACCCGTACTGGAAGGATTTATCAACGAGGAGTTCTGCAGCCTGTGTCCCGCAACAGCGTCAGAAGAGCAGCCTTTTTCTGAAAAAGTGAATTGAGAGCCGCATGGAGACCATATAGAGAAGTAAAATTGCCGCGGAAAAGCAAGCCAACACCAGAGCCGGATCCAATGTGGCTAAAAAGCCATCAAGCTTTTGATATAAACCGGGGTCTCCGTTCTTGACTGTTTCATTCAGTATGAACGCCACCGCACTGAAAAAGGCAAATATGCCAAGGAAGATAAACCGGTTTATGCCGGCAGCTTTAATATACCCAAGTTTGAACGCCAGCGGAAGATAAAAGGAAAGCATGACGATGAATACCAAAAGCGTAACCAATATGATGATGACCGCAACGAAGCCTTCCCCGTCATTCGTCGTCCGGCCGGTAATTGCTGAAATAATTGACATCACCAGACCCAGTACGAAAATGATAATAAATGTGCTCAAATACCTTGCATATACCAGTATATCCCGCTGTACAGGCAACGAAACCAGAAGCCGCAACGTATTGTTTTTTTCGTCTTCATAAAGAGCCTTGTTGACAAATCCGTATATAATTGCAAAACCCGCAATTGCGTATAACATTTCCTTCTGGGTCATGTTCATCAGTGAAAACGCCAACACAAGCACCAGTCCTACTATCATATAGCCCATTATGCTTTTGCGCTGCACTTGGAAATCTTTTTTTACTATACGAAACACCTGCGTCATCATATGGCCGCATCCTCCTTTACGATTCTCACCAGCAAATCATCCAATGAGATCTTCTCCGCCTTATAATTGCCTCCGGGGAATGCCCGGGTAAACTCCCGTATAAACCCATCCGGTTTGTCGGTAATACCGCTGTAGCTAAACTCTCCCTTTTTTACACCAATCAAACGTCTCAGCAGTTCTTCATTCCGGCAGTTGTTCTCGACTTTAAACATTCTCCAGTTTTCCAGTATGTTATCTTTTTCATCACTCATAATAATTTGGCCGTTATCAATAATAGTGATATAATCTGCGATTTTTTCCATATCGCTTGTTATATGGGACGAGAAAAATACGGAACGATTTTCATCCTGAACGATTTCCAGAAAAAGTTCCAGCAATTCGTTTCTGATTACCGGATCAAGCCCTGAGGTCGGTTCGTCGAGAATCAGCAATTCCGGTCTGTGGCCCAGGGCCAAAGTAAGAGCCAGCTTCATTTTCATTCCTTTTGAAAGTTCCCCTACCTTTTTGACGGGGTCAATGCCGAATCTGTGAAGCAGGCTGTTACAATAACCTCTGTCCCAATTGGTAAAGAAGCTCCCTAAAAAGTCCATTGTCCAGTCGACTCTCATACCTTCATAAAAATATTGTTCTTCACTGACATATCCAACC
>JAEZMC010000288.1 GCA_023435805.1 Bacillota bacterium
GCACAAGCTGGTCATTGAACGCTTTAGCAACACTCTCAATTTCCTTGATATAGTATTGGCTCCGGTCAGAATCGCCTGTAAAGCGAATCAAATTCAACAGATTGGCTTCATTTTCCCTGGTCTGAGATTTCATATCATAGAGATACTCAATCCCCAGCAAATGGTGCTCGAACATTTTATTCAGGTCTTTTATCACCGAGGAATACAAAGAAAAACCATAGATGCCAACCGACAAAGTAAACAGCAACAGTATTCCGGACAGCATCAGCAGCTTTGTGCGAACTTTCAATCTTGAGATCATAAGCTTGTCTCTCCTTGTCTATAGTTTAGATGAGATAAAATTGTTCCATGGGACATGGTCATATATACCACGGCGATTTTTAATCAAAACAAGCAACCAAAAAATTAATGTCGAATAATGTAGAATTGATCGACAAATGATACTCGGAATAATAAATATGAAATACTCGAGAGCTAGCTTTTTACATAGCATACAGCCTTTTCTGCCGCAATGTCGGATAAAAGCGTCAGCCCCAGCCCGGCGGTATCATAAACCTTTATGATCTGATCCATATTGCCCGCTTCAGGCAGAATATCTGTCAGCATGTTTCGATGCTGCTGCAGCAGCTCCGGCCTGTAAACGGTCCCTGCGCTTTTTGGGAATATTGCCGCGTAAAAAATATCCGCTTCAACAAGGTCCTGGAAGAAGTGGCTGCCGAAGGACAATTCCGGCACAAAGCCGCCACGCTCGAACGCAACCTCGCAAAGCACCCGTATATTGCTGATTTCTGCAAAGCTGACGGGCACGCCAAGCTCGGGGGTCGTCGTACCCCATCTGCCAGGGCCTGCCAGCATCAGCCCTTTGCTGTCTTTACGCAATTCTGCGTTTAATTTTCCGATTGTCCGGGCCGTCTTGTATTTTGTACTTGTATCCGAAGCTGCGTAGGCCTCCGGATCGATAAAGATAACGGTATCCACCGGTTGATATATGTTTCCGCCCATCATTCCCTCCAGAATGGAGAAGAAAACATCCTTCTCCTCCACATCGGGAACAGCCACTTTCCGGCCCAAGCCTTTCACTTGCAGTGGTCTGCATTGGAGAAGGTTGATGACAAAGTCACGCTCGCGCGAAAAATTGACTGTGAACTCCACATCCACCGGATATCCGTAACTTTTCTGAATCTCCCCCAGCATATTCCGGAGGCATTTAACAAATTCGTCCTCGTTTAACAGATTGGAACACGTAGACAGCAGATAGTCCCTGTATATTCCGCGATCAGCCATCAAAGCCTCCGCTTCGCGATCATGCTCCAGCATCAGCTCCTTCAAATGCTCCGGGAGCAATCCGGCCAATTCATTGATGGAAATTGTTCGAAGGCACTTTTTGTCCAGGTCCAGCACATCGGCATATTGCTGCGAAAACCTCCTGTTATCACCCTTTCCGGCCAGCAGCCTCAGCTGTGGCTTGTCAAGCGAGGCGACTCTCGGGTAATCACCTTCCGTGCGGTCTACCGCCCTGGTTCCAAGGCCCAGAACCACTCTGACCATACCGGCATTGGGATCCATCTCACGGTTCCAGGCATATGCATTATAGGAATACGCAACACCGGCAGCGGTCGGCATAAAAATGCCGTCATGCCTTGAGCCTGATACCCTCTGAACCAGTATCGCCATCTGTTCATCACTTTTATCCAGCCCTCTCTGTTGTCTGTACACCAGCGCCGATTCATCCATGGCGCTGGCATATACCTGTTTGACGGCCTTCTCAAATTCATTGAGCCGTTCCTCAGGACTTCCCATGTTTACACAAAAGATACTCTCATATTTTCCTGCACACGCCGTGCCGAAATTGTCCTCCAGCAAGCTGCTTGAGCGAACAATAATCGGGCTTTGCCCGTAATATTCCAGCATACTTCTGAATTGCTCCCTCACAACCTGCGGAAAGGCGCCTGACGGGATTTTCTCCTTCAACTGGTCTGCAGCAATGAAATAGCCTTCCGGCGTGCGCTGTTCCAGACGCAGCTTCCACCAGCCGTTCTGTACAATGTACGTATAAAATACATCTGCGCCGATATAAAAAGAGTCATGGGGCTCCAGTCTGTGCAGCCAGTTCTTTAAAATATTCCGCGCCAGCAGCATGCCGACTGCTTTTCCGCCGATATACCCCGACCCGATCATCTTTTCCTTGATTTCCAGGATGTCCTCCAGCTGAAAATACCGCAATGCCAGTTTTAGAATATTTTTATCCCTGCCGATGACAAGCTTGCACAGTTTTTCAAGCATTTCAGCCTTCTGACGGCTTATTAGTCCGCTGCCGGTACCTGCCTGCTTTTTCCCGGTTTCACCGCCCTTGCTTTCTCCGCCATATCCGGCCGGCTTACCCGGTTCGCCCTGCGCAAACCAATCATCCTGCTCCTCCTCTGCGATCCTTTCGGCGCTGATGAACAGTCTGTCCCAGTAATCCAGCTTGTGGCCGGACTGTCTTGTTCCCCGGGAAGCTGCAAGCTGAAAGAACCGGCTTGTTTCCAGTCCGTCAGTCAAGGGCAGGAAATTTTCGCCGTCCGATATATGAGGTAAAAACATGGTATCGGAATACCTCCTCCACACCTTGATAGGGTGGATATACCGGTTCTCTTCGTTATGGTAGGCATCCACGAGCAGCTGCGTTGTTTCCCGTATCCTTGCCACGGTATCGTAGGAATGCCTGTTTCTGATAATGGCGAAATACGCCACTGTATTCAATTCGAAAAGGTAAGGACAGGTTACGGTAAAAAAATTGCCCATCATCAGATCCGTCGCCCAGGCTGTTTGCAGCTCCGAAAGGCAATCAAAAACATAAAAGGCGCCTTCACCTTCATGGGAAATGACCTCATGCACCTGTACAGTAAAGCTTTCAAAGCCGTTGTCCGGATCGAGCTCAATGATTTTTAGTCCGGGCTGCTGTTCGAGTATTGGAGGGTGCATGGCAAACCGCATATAGATCATTTTTCTGCCATCTTCAATCGTCTTCTTTGCAAAAGGAGCGGCAAAGAACCGGTAATCCTCCATGTCAGCCAGCTGCCAGACCACGTTGTCACCCACCCGGATGGAGTCCACCACCCGGTCCAGCCCTTCCACACCGGAAT
>JAEZMC010000348.1 GCA_023435805.1 Bacillota bacterium
CATCTGCCCTGTGCCGCATTGTACAACCTTTTTCGATGCATATAGTAAAAGATACCGGGGCTGCCCGAAGCATATCTGCGGTTCAGTTCCTGAATGCCTTCCAGCGCCGCTGCAGTAATATCTCCATCCGAGGCTTGCTCTTCCGAACCCGAGTCTCTGAAATCCCCCACCAGTGCAAAAAAAAGATTTTTCTCCCTGTTGGCAAGATAATAGACTTCCAGCTGATGCAGCAATTCCCTTACACGGGCCGTATCCTGCAGTAATGTGGGAATAATGACAATGGAAGCATATTCTGCAGGCAAGCCGTCCCTCAGCTCGAGCTTGGGCAGCATGGTAGGCCTGAATACATGGCTTAAGACAATATTGACCAGATTGATCGCAAACTCGCTGCCAGGCACCAGTACCAGAAGCCCTGCAAGGATGGACCAGAAAACTGGGTTTCCGCCGTCATGCGTATAGGCATAATACATGAAGAATGTCACAAGAAAAATAGTGAAAAAAGCAATAGAACCGGCATACAAAAACACTGGTCTTCTGACCGTGACAAAAAAAGACCTCCACCGCCTGTTTGCCTTTCTGCCGAGCATGTCCAGCAGGATTTTTCTTCCCCTTCCCACCAGATAATAGCCCACATGGTCCCTCGGACTCATGCCGCTGCCTTCCTTTGCACATCGCACCGCTTTATCCGCCACATTAATTTCCGATGTGCCGAACGCCCTTGCAAATTTCTCTACCTCATGCCTGTAATGATCCCTGGATTCAAAATCCATTAAGGAATAAATGCCGCAGGGATCCTGCCGGAGTATCTGTTCAACCTTGCTCAGCGATTCGAAAATATCAGCCCATTCGATTTCGGAAACAAGCCTCAGCCCGGTTATGGAATTTCCTATAGATACCTGCATGGCGGCCTGCAATTGATGTTCTGTGCCTGTAATGATCTCGGTGGAGGAATGTACTTCATGAAGTCTTACATCCAGCAGCGCGGTCACTGTGGACAAGCCCTTTCCGTACTTTCGCAGCTTCTGCATCAGGTGTTCGACAAAGGAGGGGGAAATTTCCTCCGCCTTCGTGCCAATTTGTTCGTTCAACTCAGCATTCAGCTGCCGTTCATCCAGTTCGCGGGAAGCGATATAATTTGCAAGGACCTCCGCTTTATGCCATTCCAGTCTGGAGGTATGGATCCTGTCACATACATTGCGGATGCTTTCGATCAGTGCAACCCGCAGCATGAGGGGTACCGCCCACAGTTCTCCCATGGAAAGCAGCACCTGGGACTGATATGCGTGAATAAAGCCGGTAATGGTCTTTTCATCAATCCGCCCGTCTGAATGGGCCACCATTTCCAGCGCGATGGCATATACTCTCGGGTATCCTTTCAGATAGCCCTTTTTAAGGACCGGAAGCCTTGAATAGTGTCCTTTTGAAAGGTTTTTCCTAATTAGCTTGAATTGTTCTTCAATAATATAAAAATTGTCCAATAGCCATTCTGCAGCCGGTGCGGTCGGAAATGTCTCCTTCACATCAGCGTTCAGTTCACTGTATACTCCGGATATGAAGCTGTAATTGTCATTCAGCCTCCGGATCAACCAGTGCAGGCTTTTAGCCGTCCTCCCCACCGGGTGGTTTCTGGCGATCTCCGCAGCGTGTTTTTGCAGTTCTTCCGGCGCCAGCATATTGTCCCTGACTTCAATGCTTTTGTTCTGCCGGTGTAATAAAATGACCGACAGCAGATAAGCGATTATTCCTACCAGGATAACATACGATGCCACAATGAATACACTCATTAAAAAATATCACCATTCCATGCCATTTTCTCGTTCTTATAGCATACCCTGAATAGGTGATATTCATAATGAAATCCAGATAATCCCTTTGATGCTAAAAGGATGCTTCCGAAAATCGGTTTATTCCTTTACAAACAATTCGCCTGCAATGCCACCAAGCAGCCTGTCTTTTGCAAGCTTTGGCAGCAGTTCCGCATTTCTTAGGAAACCGGTCGATTCTTTTATGAATTCGTCGCACTGCGCAATGTTTTTTTGAAGCACGAGGGCATACAGCTCCTGGAAGGTATAAAATTGGAACCTTTCTATCCCCAGGTTTTCCGCTGCCCTTTCAAGCAGCGCGATGGCGATATCCTCATAAGAAGCCTTAGGCGGTAAATCCAGAAGATTGGACACCCTGGGAACGATTTCTTCAAAAAGCGCCCTCCGGCTATTTGTATTCAGTCCAAACAGGCCGCATATCCTTTTTATCTTTTCTTCACTCATACCTGCAAGGTAGTCGATAAAAAAATGGTCATCATTTATGGGATAAACGTAATATTTCGATCCCTTCAGCTTTCTGAACACCCTGTAAGTATCGTAATACCCCATGTTAAGGTTCTTCCGCGATGTTCTGGTGCTGAAGTCCAGTGTAGGCCCCAGGCTTTCCGTTGGCGATATGGTAATGAGGTTTAAGCCAGAGGTGTCCACATGCTTTTTAATGCCGATGCCATATGTCCTCAAAACGATAATATCACGAAAGCCCTTGCTGCTCACCATATTCACAGGCAGCACATTGTAAAAGGCGCCGTCAACAAAGACTTTTCCGTCAATTACGGCCCTCTTGAAGGCGGGAAAGCTTGCGCTTGCGATGACATAATCCACCAACTGGCCTTCCGGTATCTCCTCCTTATAGATTTCAACGGCTTTTCTCTCGGTAACATCAACCGTTACGATGCCGAACCCGATAGGGGATTTTCTGATCCTGTCCTCATCCAGAACGCTTTTTACCAGCTCTACGAGCGGTCCGACATCCAGCCCCTTATCCGCAATGATCTTTTTTATCCTGCGTATAAAGGTTTTCAGCGCGTCGGGCTTAAAAGCATTTTCAACATAGTTTTCCAGCTCATCGCCAGTCATTCTGATGATGTGATCCGGGTTGATTTCATACCATATGTCATACGCACTATCCACATCACCCTGGACTACCATCGCCCCGTTCAGCGCCCCTACGGATGTTCCCGCCACAGATACGATCTCCAGTCCAAGCTCGCTGATTGCCTTGCAGGCTCCGATCTGATAGGAGCCCTTGCTCCCGCCGCCCTCCAGTACCAATCCGTACATTTGAACCACCTTATCCTTTATCTCTATTCCTGCTTCACCTATTATACCCCAATATTTCCTACCCTGCCAGAAATATAGCATGGAAATTCGTCCGGTTCGTCTGTTACAATACCACCAAAGAGGCCACTCCATGAAATGGGAGCACCTCTGACAGGAGACGGGCAGGAATCGTCTCCGCAATAAAAAACAGCCGAATCTCCGTAAGGAGTACGGGGGATGTAATTATTTGAGGGAAGCACCTGATGCAGATCAAGCGCTCCCTTATGGGTGAATCTCGATAGAGTAGGGTTCCTCGACCCAAACCCGTCAACTAACCCCGGAGGCCAAAGGAGGAAAAATGAGAAAATTTAAAAGAGCAGCCATCCTGTTTGCCGGTATGCTGATCTCAGCCATGCTGTTTGCAAATACGGCATACGGCGCAAGCTACACTGTAGTAAAGAACGATTCGCTTTACAAAATAGGGCAATTGTTCAACACCCCTGTCTCCACCATCAAAGCCGATAACAAACTGTCAGGGAATACAATTTACCCAGGCCAGGTGCTTTATGTCCAATCCGGCACCTACACGGTGAAAAGCGGGGACTCACTATACCTTATTGCCCAAAAATACGGCATCACGGTCACAGCACTTAAAAAGGCCAATAATAAATCGGATAATTGGATTTATCCGGGGCAAAAGCTGGCCGTTCCAAATCCGGCTTCTGCAAAACCCGCCGCATACGCGGGTGCAGGGATTTCTTACACGCAATCCGAACTGGATCTTCTTGCAAGGCTTGTAACAGCCGAAGCAGATAACCAGCCTTATGCCGCCAAGGTCGGAGTGGCGGCGGTCGTCGTAAACAGGGTGAACAGCGATGAATTCCCGGATACCATATCATCGGTGATTTATCAGGTAAGCAACGGTTTTTACCAGTTCACGCCGGTCGAAAACGGATGGATCAACGCACCTGCTTCCCAGGACGCAAGAAATGCAGCCCTTGAAGCTTTAAAAGGAAGCGACCCCAGTAACGGAGCTTTGTACTACTTTGATGACAGCGCAACGAATAAATGGCTCTGGTCCAAGCCTGTGAAAGCATGGATTGGTGATATGGTGTTTGTCTACTGATCAACCGAAATGAAAAGAGGAACCCACGAATGAGAAGCAGGGTATCGATTATACGGTACCCTGCTTTTTTATGCATGGACCGATTGAAAACAGGCAACCCTTGGTATATAGTATTAGGTGAAATTCAAGAAAAAGACTTACTCTGGAGGCAGTTATGGACAAGCTTGTCGAGAGATTTATAAATTATGTGCGTTACAACACACAATCAAGCAACGATACCGGAACACATCCGAGCACGGCGCGGCAGTTTGAATTTGCACAGGCTTTGGCCGCGGAACTCAGAGAAATCGGCCTTGATGATGTGTCGCTCAGTGAAACCTGCTACATCACGGCAACTCTGCCGGCCAATACGGAGCTGGATGCGCCTGTGATCGGTTTCATCGCCCACATGGATACAAGCCCCGATATGACTGCAGAAAATGTTCAGCCGCGTATGGTAAAAAACTATGACGGCGGAGATATTCTTCTAAACAGCGAAAAACGAATCATTTTGTCGCCATCCGAGTTCCCGTCCTTATTGAATTACACCGGGCAGGATCTTATTGTCACAGACGGCTGTACACTGCTGGGTGCAGACGACAAGGCCGGCGTGGCGGAGATCGTCACCGCTATGGAATACCTGCTCCGGCATCCTGAAATAAAGCATGGTAAAATACGTATTTGCATCACACCGGATGAAGAAATAGGCGAAGGCGCCGATCATTTTGACGTGAAAGGCTTTGGTGCCGATTTTGCCTATACCATGGACGGCGACGAGCTGGGAACGCTGGAATATGAAAACTTCAACGCTGCCTCTGTCCAAGCAACAATAAACGGCAGAAATATCCATCCGGGAAGCGCAAAGAACAAAATGGTCAATTCCATCCTCATTGGCATGGAATTCAACGCAATGCTGCCCGCAGCTGAAACACCCTCCCACACGGAAGGCTATGAAGGCTTTTACCATTTGAACGATATATCCGGCAACGTGGAAAAGACAATCTTGAAGTATATCATCAGAGACCATGACAGCAAGAGGTTTGGCGACAGAAAAAAGATGCTTGGCGACATTACTGATTATTTGAATGGGAAATACGGACACGGTACGGTTGAGCTTCAGTTGAAGGATCAGTATTTTAATATGAAGGAAAAAATCATTCCGGTATACCACATTGTCGAACTGGCCAGAAACGCAATGGAGCAGGTCGGCGTCACTCCGCAGGTAAAAGCCATCCGCGGCGGAACCGACGGAGCCAGGCTCACGTACATGGGGCTGCCGACGCCCAATATATTTACCGGCGGAACAAACTACCACGGAAGATACGAGTATATTTCCGTTCAAGCAATGATGAAGGCCGTCGAGGTCATATTGAAAATAGCAGAATTGGCAGCGGCGAATGCCCGTCAGTAAACTGTGGCCGTTTTCACAGGCGAAGTGCGTCCGAGATCGGAAAGCCTGCCTTCGTATACCGGGATCAGTTCCTCAATATTGTAAAAATCATGGGGAGTGACCAGCGACGGGTCCTTTCCGAAATCGTGTATGCCGGACTCCAGCAGCATGGACGCTACAAATTGCGTGCAAAAATACTTGTTTTTGCGTTTTAACGGCATGTTCAGCATCACGCCCAGCAAGCCGAGCAAGTTATAGCCGTATTTCTTTTTGTTATTGATAAAGTCCTCTACCGATTTTCGAAGAATATCGTATTTTTTTTCGCAGATATCGAGCTTGTAGATGACGCAGGTGGTCTTGCCAAATGCCTTGAATACGCCGCTGTCGACATGCTCTACGACAAATCCGCCGATAAGCGGAAACCATCTGATTTTTCTTCCGAAGCTATAGAACTCGTTTATGGACGAATCGAGGCAAAGAGAAACATGGTTGTACCTTGCCCTGGTATATAATCCGATACATCTGGAAAACAACGTACCGGTCGCTGTTAAAACAAGATAAATGCTTTCCATCCAGTGACCCTCCTAACAAGTAAACCCAATAAAAGTAAGTTCATTATAGTAAATTATCATTCCACCCGTCAAGTATATACGTGCGCTGCCCGGCACTGTCTGATGCCAGTGCGGAATAAAAAACAGCAATGTCTTCACAGGTTCGTTTTTGTTGTTTACAGGCCTGCAAATCAGGTAAATATATATCAAAGAGCATGCTTTGAAAGGAGATTATAAAAAATGGATAATGTAAAATTAGCTGTTATATATTACAGTTCTACAGGAATCAACCACCAGCTGGCGCAATGGGCAGCTGAAGCAGGAAAGGCGGCAGGTGCGGAAATCCGGCTTCTAAAAGTACATGAGCTTGCACCGGAATCGGCCATTGATTCGAACCCGCTATGGAGAGCAAATGCTAATGCAACAAAAGATATACCGGAAGCAAGTTCGGATGACCTGCTCTGGGCGGATGCCATTATTTTCAGCGTTGCGACTCGATATGGGAACGTCAACGCACAGATGAAGCAGTTTATCGACCAGCAGGGGCCTATTTGGGCAAAAGGGCTGCTGATAAACAAGGTTGTCAGCGCCATGTCTTCGTCGCAGAATCCCCACGGAGGCCAGGAAGCTGCGATTTTAGCCCTGTATACCTCCATGATGCATTGGGGTGCCATTATCGTACCCACGGGCTATTCTGACGCCATCATTTTCAAAGCGGGCGGCAACCCCTACGGTACCTCCGTCACTCAAGGCCAGGACGGTAAAATGGTTGAAGATGTAAAAGACGCCGTATTCCATCAGGTAAAAAGAACGGTTGAAGTTGCCGGTTGGTTGAAAAAAGGCAAGGAATAAAACAATACCAATCATGTAGTAAAGGCCCGGCTGCCGTCACACAGCAGCCGGGCCTTTTTGCTTCTATCGTTGGAACCGCCCGTAAATCCTAATAATGAAAGGTGTAGCTTCCCGAGCCAAGCTCAAGCCTGACCCCTCCGCTTTCCTGTTCGAACCGCGAAACACCTTCTGTTTCTTCAAGCCTTCTGCCGCTCTCAAGCACATTGTCCAGTGAGGCGCCGGGTAGGACCACCGTGGCTGTTGCATTGGCCGGAATCTCAACTGACAATTCCATGCCCGTCGATGTTATTTTCCATCCGGTCCGGATATCACCGTGCATGGATTGCAGGCTTACTTTTGCAAAAGTCAAACCTTTACCCGGCTGCGGCCTGATCAGTATATGCTTATATCCGGGCTTCCCTGCATCCGTATCCAGCCCGGCCACCACCCTGTAAAGCCAGTCTCCTATGGCACCGTATGCATAATGGTTGAAGGAGTTCATTTCCTTGCTCCAGAAGGATCCGTCCTCCTTAATGCCGTCCCAGTGTTCCCATATGGTCGTAGCGCCTTTGGTGATCGGATACAGCCAGGAAGGGTAATCCGTGTGCTGCAGCAGTTCATATGCCAGATCGTTGCGGCCGTTTTGGCTCAACACATGGCATAGGTAGGGTGTACCGACGAAACCTGTTGTCAAATGGTTTCTGTTTTCTTCCAGCAATCTGGCAAGCGCTTCGACTGTCCTTTTACGGTCCTTTTCCTCCATCAGTCCGAACATCAGCACAAGTACGTGTGCTGTCTGGGTTTCTGAGACCAGCCTGCCGGCAGGGGTAACAAACTCCTTCCTGAAATGCTCCACTATGTTGAGGTACAGTTCTTCATACCTGGCTGCATCGTCGCTTTTGCCCAAAATACCGGCTGTTTTTACCAGAAGGCTGGTGGAAAACGCATAAAAGGCTGTGGCGATCAGGTCCTTGGATGTTGCGCCGACATTGCTGTCCGGCTTCGAATCCAGGCCCAGCCAGTCACCGTAATGAAAACCTGTGTTCCACAGATAAGGATTATCGCCCTGGCTCCGGATATATTCAACCCAAAGCCTCATACTGTCATATTGGCGTTCCAGTAACCGTTTGTCGCCATAGCACTGGTAGACCGTCCATGGACAAATGGCTGCGGCATCCCCCCATGCCGAGGAGGAAAATTTGGTTTCACCCGATACGTTGGGCACCACGTGAGGAACTCCCTGTTCCAGTGACTGATCCGCATAAAGGTCCTTAAGCCACTTGGAGTAGAATGACGCCGTGTTCATATTGAAGCAGGCCGTACGTATAAACATCTGTGCATCGCCGGTCCAACCGAGCCTTTCATCCCTCTGGGGGCAATCGGTAGGTACATCCAGGAAGTTGCCCTTTTGTCCCCATAAAATATTATGCTGCAGCTGGTTGACTAGTTCATTGGAGCATTCGAAGCTGCCTGTCTGTTCCATGTCCGAATGGATCACGCATGCCGTAAAGCGGTTCAGGTCAATATTGCCGGGGTAACCTTCCACACGCACATATCTGAAGCCCTGGAAGGAAAAATGAGGCTCATAGCTTTCCATTCCCTCCCCTTTTAAAATATAAGTGACTTTCTGCGCTGCTGTTCTAAGGTTTTCCGTATAAAAATTTCCATCGGCATCCAGCACCTCGGCATGTTTCAAGGTAACCACCGCACCGGCCGGCCCTTCTACGGCAAAACGGACCCAGCCTGTCATATTCTGCCCGAAATCAATCACCGTTTCTCCGGCGGGAGTCGAAAGCAAGCTGACAGGCTTCAATTCCTGGATGATCCTGACCGGTACATTCTCCTGCGCTGTTATCGTATCCATCGTGTGATTGTACGGGTCGGCTCCCTGCCAGCCTGAATCATCAAATCCGGGAAGACTCCAACCCTTCTTTTCAAGGCGGGCGTCGTACGTCTCGCCGTGGTAAATCTCGGACATGCGAATCGGACCGTCTGTCGACTTCCAGCCGGTATCGGTCATTACCATATCCTCCCTGCCGTCCGCATATTTGATGTGCATCTGCATAAGCAAGGCCTGCTTGTTCCCGTACAGGTTCTTTCTATCATGCCATCCCAGATATCCGGAATACCAACCCTTGCCAAGCACGGCGCCGACCGCGTTGTCTCCGGGCTTCAGCAGTCCGGTTACGTCATAGGTCTGATATTGCAGCCTTTTTTGATAACTGGTCCAGCCTGGTGTAAAAAGCTGGTCGCCGACCCTGGAGCCGTTCAAGTGCAGCTCGTACAGGCCCAAAGCAGTTATGTATATCCTGGCCGACTTGACCTCTCCGTTTACTTCAAACGTTTTTCGGAGCATGGGGCAGGCTTCCTGCAGCTTTTCACCATCGATCGCCGGAGTGATCCACCCGGCCTTCCATTCATCCGTATACATCAGCCCGGTTTCCCAGTATGCCGATTCGCTCCAGCCAGAATCATTCCCCTTGTTGTCTTTTATTCTCACCCTGTAGTAATAACGGGTACGCGGTTTCAATGACGATCCGTCATAGGCCACATGTATCGATTGGTCGGATTCCACCGGGCCGGTATCCCATAATACGTTTTCAAATCCTTCGTCACTGGCGGCCTGAATCTGATATCCCGCCTGCAATACACCCCTCCCGTCCGAAACCAGCTGCCAGCTGATCCTCGGCTGGAGCTCATCCAACCCCATAGGATTTACTTTGTACTCGCATTTCAATTCGGCAATTTTAAGCATATACTCTACAACCCCTCACATTTGACGTATTTTATGATCTTACTGAAATCAGTTCAAATGTCAACTCCAGTATCATCATATTTACATTTTATCAAAACCTGTTTTCTTTTTCTTGGGCGTATATTAAGATATATATGGGGTGATTTTCATGCAGGAGCCGCTTGCATACCACCTGGAAGGCAGTAACTTTTTCAGGGACGGTGAAAGCATATACGTCAACAGGTTTTGCGAAAAAGCAGAGCCGCATCCGCATTTCCATGATTTCCTGGAAATAGCATATGTGGCATCCGGCCGCGGCATACACCTGATTGGTGACAGGGAGTATTCCGTATCAAAGGGTGACTTGTTTATCATCAATTATAATATCAGTCATGAATTCCGGTCACTCCAAAATGAACCGGATACAATGCTTATGGTGTATAATTGCATTTTTAACCCGGACTTTCTTGACTATTCACTGGTCAACTGCAGGGATTTTTCCGATATTACCCGCCATTTTCTTTTCCGGTCCCTGTTCCCCGAGGAAGTTGACAATCAGTCGGATATACGGCTGCAGGGACATGACGGCAGAGGAATTGAGGAATTGTATGAAAAAATGTTCCGTGAATATCATCAAAGGGAAAATGGCTATATTGAAATGCTTCGAGCCTATTTCATTGAATTGCTGATAACCATTTTCAGGGCTTTCCGCAAAAGCAGCACGCTTTCGGAAAGAATCGGCGAAGGCCAGCAGCAGGTGATAAAAAAGGTCATGCTGCACATGAAAAACAACTATACACAGGAGCTGAAGCTGGAAGACCTGTCGCTAATGGCTTTTTTAAGCCGCAATTATTTCTGCAAGCTTTTTAAGAATGTCGCCGGCATGACGGTGACGGAATATGCCCAGAAAATCCGTATCGAGGAAGCGTGCCGGCTTTTAAGGGAAACGGACAGTAAGATCATAGAAATCGCATCGGAAGTGGGCTACCGCGATATAAAATTCTTTAATCAGGTTTTTAAGAGAAATACCGGCATGACACCCAGCGCATATCGGAAAAACGGGTAAATTACGCCACACCCATCAGATTCTCCTTCAGAGTATGCCTTGCCCTGAATATTCTGTTTTTTATGATGGACATCGGCTTATCAAGCTTTTCAGCAATTTCCTTATAGGACATGCCCTTCTGATGATACATTACAATGGGCAGCCTGTATATTTCGGGCAACTCATTGATGGCATTCTGCAACGCCTGGGACTTCTCCTTGCGAAGATAATATTCCTCCGGAGAATTATTGCTGCCTGTAAAATTCTCAATCTCGTCGAGAGATATCGAATTCAGCTTTTTGCGTCTCACATGGTCCAGGCAGATATTGGTTGCAACTTTTACACTCCAGGTAGAGAACTTATACTGGCTGTCATACTTGGAAAGCGATTTATAAATCTTTATAAACGCTTCCTGCGCCAGATCGTTCACTTCATCATTATCCCTGGAGAATTTATATGCCACTGAATAAATAAGCCTTTTGTATCTGGATACAAGCTCAGAAAAGGCATCCTTGCTGCCCTCAAGGCATTCAACAACCAGTTCGTAATCTGTTCTTTCCATCATCGACAACCTCCGGTATTCCCGCCGCTGTCTGTTCAAGACACGATTGTGCGGCATGAATTTTATTACTATGCCCTTATTATAAAGCAACGGTTTAAAGTACACATCAGTCAAAAGAATGGACTTTGAGCAGGTCAGGTGTTCAGTAAATATACTGGCCTGCTGGCCAGTATATTCTTCTGGCATCAACAGTATGCTGGCGATATCATAAACGTATGGCTTTTTTGGCATCCAGCAGTTTTTCAGGCCTTTCACCCTTGCTGACAAAAGCATCCACGCCTGCCATTAAAGCTGTCTTTTCAGCTTCCGGACGTCCGCTTAACGCAATGATCCTCAATCCCGGGGCAAATCCCCTCAATACCGGAACGGCATCCGTCATGGTCCGGTTTGACAGCTCCCAATCCAGCAGTATCAAATCCGGGCACATCTTTCTGGTCTTCAGATACAAGCTGCCCGCGTCCTCCACCTCATCCAGGACATCCAATTCATATTCCTGTTCCAGCAATATCTTTATAGCGGACCTTACTTCCGCCTGATCATCCGCAATCAATACTTTCATGTCATCACCCCAATTCAAGCACAATGACCGGTACCGAACGGCACCGGCTTGAATAAGCTCAGCAGTTACAATTTTAATTGTGATTGCATTGTATAGTACTATTCTAATAAAAAATCTCCCAACATGCTTCCATCACATGGGGAGATAAATTATGGCCGACCGGCCGGTTTTTTACCTGGCCATCTGGCCAGGCAGCGGCTCAACCCGTATTGATTCCTGTATTGATATGCCTGGCAGCATCATACCAGCTTCTTCTGAATGGCTATGGCGACGGCCTCGGTCCTGCTGGATGCTGAAAGCTTTGATAAAATACTGCTGACATGGAATTTTACAGTTGATCTGCTGACGATCAGTTTTTCAGCGATTTCCGGATTGGTCAGTCCATCGGTCATCATTTTAAGAACCTCTTTTTCTCTCGCAGTCAGCTCAACGTCATGGGCCCGGCGTCCCGACGCCCTGATGAGCACCTGCGTAGCCTCCGGAGCCAGAGTGGGACGTCCGGCATGCGCGGAGCGTATGGCTGCGGCGAGCTCATCTGCAGATACGCTTTTAAGCAGATAGCCTATTGCTCCGGCCTGCAGCGCATTCTCTATCAGATTGTCCTCCTTGAAGCTGGTCAGCACAATCACCTGAATATCGGGGCAATTTTCCCGTATCCTCCGGGTCGCCTCTGCGCCATCCATTTCCGGCATAACCAGGTCCATCAGCACCACATCGGGGCACCTGACGGCGCAGGCTTCTACAGCCTCCTTGCCGTTTGCGGCCTCTCCCACCAGCTCGAAATCGTCAAATACCTGCAGAAAAGCACTGAGGCCGCTTCTAACAACATTGTGGTCATCAACGATCAATATCTTTATTTTTCCATCCATGCCATTCCCTCATTTCTATTTCTTTGCGGAACTCTCCGTTTGTTTACCCGACCATTCCAGTTGGATGGTTGTCCCTCTTCCGATTCCCGAATCAACCCTCAGCTTTGCACCTGTTGCTTCAGCGCGTTCACGCATGATCCCGATGCCAAGATGCTCACCCGATACTCCGGCAGGATCAAAGCCCCTCCCGTCATCCGTGATTCTGATGCCGGCCGTTAAGATCCCCTCCCGTTCATCGGTTCCGGACCACAGCTCCACATCGGCTTTTGTCGCCCCTGCGTGCTTTGCGATATTGTTCAGGGCTTCCTGAGCGATACGGTAAAAGGCAATTTTAACATCCGTAGGCAGCTTTGCGTTGCTTTGCATATTCAGTCTGACCGGTACCCTCGCCCGTCCCGTAATCGCTTCGGAAAGCTGCCTGAGCAGCTCTTCAAGCGGCGCTTCCATCAGTGTAGCCGGCCTTAGTTCAAACAGCAGCGTCCTCATTTCAGCAAGCGCTCCGCGCGCCAGCTGTCGTATTTCCTCCAGCCGCTTCAACCCTTCATCGCGGTTACGCTCCATAATTTTGGGCAGGACCTCCGCAATCAGGCTGGCAGAGAACAGCGTCTGCGTAACCGCATCGTGAAGATCCCGTGCAAGTCTGTTTCGCTCGGCGGCAACCGCCATTTCCTCCGCCTGCTTCCTGAGCCTTGTATTGTCAATGGCCAATGCAGCCTGGTCGGCAAAGGTCATAGCCAGGTCAATATCGTCTTCTGAAATTTGATGTGTATTTTTCCTGTCCTTTTTAATATATAGTACAATGCCTCCGTAAACCTCATTTTTGCAGATCAGCGGCACCGCAAGCATGCCGGAGCACACAGCGCCCAGCCACTTCCGATGCTCCTCCATGCCTGGAACACCGCTCAGCATCCTGTCCACTTCAGCCCAATCACGCATCAGCACCGGCTTCCGTCCGGCAAAAGTCCTCACAAGAAAATCGGATTCCATGCCGATATTGTGGACGGAAGAAGCAATATGAGGAATGCCGCAAACGGCATCAAGCCTGAGCTTGCTGTTTTCCAGCCTGAACAGTGCGGCTGAATCGGTATGCATCAGCCGGGCGGCTTCCTTAACAATAAAATCCATTATCTCTTCCAGACTCCGGTTTGAGTTCAGAACCGCCAGGATATCCCGAAGGCTCTCCGCCACATGCCGTCTCTGCTCATCCTCCTGGTGGCGGCGTCTCTCTTCCTGGTACAGCCTGGCATTTTCAATGCCGATAACGGCACAGGGGGCAAACATGTTGAATATTCTCTCATCTTCCGCATCAAACTCATCAGAATGCCTGCTGAAAGCAGCTATGACCCCTACTGCCCTTGATCCCGCCAAAAGCGGGACGCAAATACATTCATGAGCGCCGGTCAGCGATGCCAGCTCCCTGTCCGCGCTTCTTTTAAGCATATCATATTTCAAGATGATGGATTTATTTTGACGGAGGCTTTCCCCTATAGCAGACTCCTGCACAGGTAAATGCAGCCCTTCACACATACCATGGCCGTAACGCTCACCGGAAAAGACCGAAAGCACCAGCTGCTCCCCCTCCGCCAGAAAAACAGCTGTTGAATGGGAATTGGTCAACCGCCAGGCCTCATCGGCAATAAGCTTCAGTACAACATCCAGCTCAAGCCTGCTGGTAATGGCCTGTTGTATGTTGAACATGGTTTTGATTTCATCAGCCTTTTTTACCGTCTCATTATAGAGCTTGGCATTCTCGTATTCGACCGCCGCTTGATTTGCGAAGGCGGCACCGAGCTCTATATGCTTCTCATTATAATATCCAGCCGTACCGTGATCCATCGTCAGAACGCCGATCACCCTGTTTTTCGCCACCATCGGCAGGCTCATCCAGCATCTTGCATCCATAAATACATTTTCCATGTATTTGCCCATGTTCCTTCTGAAAAGGACCGCCAGCGGATCGTCAGAATACAGGTCACGGATAACAACCGGTTTCTTGCTGAATACATGGTCCAGCCCCAGAGGAAACGGATAAGCTTCCTCCTGTTCCGGCATGAGCACGGACCGATGCGCAATTACGCGGACCTGCGTACCTGCGGTTATAAAAATCTTGGCATTTTTGTATTCGATGATGCTCCCGAGCTTGTCCAGGATGGCTTCCAACAGCGGCTTAATTTCCATTGCCGAGGAGACAAGATTTGATACCTCCAGCAGCGTGGTCAGAAGTCTGGCATTATGCTGCAGGGAATCATGGCTTCCGTTAACTTCCATCGTTCCCTCTACTTTCAAATTGATGGATTTTACCACATTGTATCCCAAATACCGTGAAATATCAAGAGGCACACCGCTGGAAGCCCACTGCTGACAAGGTTTTTAAGCATGGTAGAAAAATTTCCAGAAAGGCATTGACAGCATACTTCGTTTGTTGTATAGTTAATTACATAAGTAACTAACTAGTCTACTAACGAACGGAGGTGCATGAATGAAGCTCGAGTTCAGCAATGAAAAATCCATCTATCTTCAGATAGCTGAAAGCATAGGAGACGACATTCTCAAGGGGAGGATCGGAGAGGAAACGCAGATCCCCTCAACCAATCAAATGGCTATCCTCTATAAAATTAATCCTGCAACTGCAGGGAAGGGTATAAACATACTGGTGGACCGGGGAATTCTATATAAAAGGAGAGGTATTGGCATGTTTGTAGCGGAAGGTGCAAAGAAGATGATTCAGGCTGCAAGAAAGGAACAATTTTTCGAAAAATATATATCCTCACTGCTGGAAGAAGCAAAAAATCTAGGAATAGGTACGGACGAACTGATTGCAATGATAAAAAAAGGAGGAGAACCGAATGCGTGAGATAGTACTGGAAACGAACAAGCTGACAAAGAGCTACGGCAGCGTGAAAGCGGTAAAGGACTTTTCAATCAGACTGGACGATGGCAAAATATATGGGCTACTGGGACGCAACGGCGCAGGAAAGACTACCTTTCTAAACCTGATCACTTCGCGGATATTTGCGGATAGCGGTGAGGCGCGGCTTTACGGGCAGACTGTGGTTGAAAACCAGGCGCTGCTGTCCCAGATCTGCTACATGCCGGAAAAAAATCTGTTTATTCCGACCTTGCGCGTTTCGGAAATACTCCGGACCGCAGCCGAGTTCCATAGCCAATTTGAGACAGAATATGCAGACCTGCTGTGCAAAAAATTCGAACTGGATAAAAAGAAAAAATACAAGACATTGTCGAGAGGCTATGAATCCATTCTTCGAATTGTCATTGGGCTTGCATCGCGAGCGCCGCTTACCATTTTTGACGAGCCCGTGCTCG
>JAEZMC010000352.1 GCA_023435805.1 Bacillota bacterium
GGTTTCCTTACCAGGGATCCGAGAATGAAGGAAAGAAAGAAATACGGTCTCAAAAAAGCAAGAAGGGCACCGCAGTTCTCAAAGAGATAACAATATCGAATACAGCAGCATCCACAGGGAACGGTATACCACCGTTCCTTCTGTATTTTGATCGACCTGCACGCACACGGCATGCTGCGGGGACATATGTGAGGAGGTAAAAATGTTATTAATAAAAAATGCCAGATTGCTGACAATGGCGGGCAACAACTATGAAAACGGATACATCGCTGCAGATGGGGAAAAAATAATCGCATTGGGAGAAGACGGTGCGGAGCTTAAAAAGCTGGAAGCGGCAGAGGATACTGAAGTGATCGATGCCGGAGGAGGCTTTGTGCTGCCCGGTTTTGTAGATGCCCATTGCCATGTCGGAATGTGGGAGGATTCCGTCGGTTTTGAAGGCGATGACGGCAATGAAATGACAGATCCGGTAACGCCTCATTTGCGGGCGATCGATGCCGTATACCATGCCGACAGGTCCTTCGTGGAGGCGCGTGAAAACGGCGTAACCACCGTAGTGACCGGGCCGGGCAGTTCCAATGTCATTGGCGGGCAATTTGCCGCGCTGAAAACCTACGGACGCAGTGTGGAGGATATGCTGATCAGGGAACCGGTTGCCATGAAAGTGGCCTTTGGTGAGAATCCCAAGACCACATACCATGAAAAGAGGCAGTCACCGACGACAAGGATGGCCACGGCAGCCATTTTACGCGAAAGCCTGATGAAGGCCAGGGAATACAAGCATATGCTGGATGATTACGAACGGGACAGCGAAGAGCATGACAAACCGGAGTATGACATAAAGCTGGAAGCACTGCTGAAGGTGCTGAAGGGCGACATTCCGCTGAAGGCGCATGCCCACCGCGCGGATGATATTTTAACGGCTCTGAGGATCGCGAAGGAGTTTGGTGTTAGAATTACCATAGAGCACTGTACGGAGGGCCATCTGATCACCGATATTCTTCTTGAGGAGAATGTGTCGGTTATTACCGGGCCTTTCCTTACGGACCGGTCAAAGATCGAATTGAGGAATCAAAGCTCCAGGGCGCCGGGCATCATATCGAAAGCGGGCATTAAGACCGCCATTATGACCGATCATCCCTGTACCCCTGTACAGTATCTGCCCCTTTGTGCAGCTGTTGCGGTAAAAGAGGGCATGGACGAATATGAGGCGCTGAAGGCCATTACCATCAACGCGGCGGAAATAACCGGCATCGGTGACAGGGTGGGAAGCCTTGAAATCGGAAAGGACGCAGATATCATCATTATGGACGGACCTCCGCTTGAATTGAAGACCAGGGTTCTTTACACCATCATTAACGGTCAGGTGGTTAAACGTATATGATTACATTCCACGCGGGCTCGGCGGAGGAAACCGCCGACCTGGGGCGCAGGCTGGGACAGCTCCTGCAAAAGGGAGACACGGTCTGCCTGAACGGGGATCTGGGAACGGGCAAAACCGCCTTTACTGGCGGTATTGCTGCGGCATTGGGCATAGAAGGCCATATAACCAGTCCCACCTTTACGATTGTCAATGAATATGAGGGAAAGCTGCCGCTTTATCATTTTGATGTTTACCGGATCGGCGATGCCGATGAAATGTTTGAAACGGGCTACGACGAATATGTTTCGGGCAATGGTGTCACTGTTATCGAATGGGCGGAACGTATCCGCGAAATATTGCCGACGGATCGTACTGAAATCCTCCTTGAGAAGGACAATCCGGACAAGCCCGACAGCAGGCTTGTAACCATGCAGTTTTACGGACGTGCGGCAGAGTACGGGAGGAGGTTGTCCCATGAGGGCGCTTGCGATTGATACATCCACAACGGCGGCCGGGATCGCGGTCGTGGATGAGCATGGCCTTTTGGCCGACTATACGGTCAATGACAACAATACGCATTCACAAAAGCTTGTACCGATGCTGCAGGAGCTGCTCAACAGCTTGAACATGACGATTGCGGACATGGATATCCTGGCTGCGGTAACCGGTCCCGGCTCCTTTACCGGCCTGCGGATCGGTGTGACCACCATCAAATCGCTGGCATATGCGGCGCAAAAGCCTGTGGCGGGGATCACCTCGCTGGATGCTCTGGCGAATACAGCAGCAGTACCGGATGACACGCTGATTTGCCCGATGCTGGATGCGAGAAATAACCAGGTGTACACAGCCCTGTACAAACCACACAACGGGCTGGCGGCAAACCTGACGGGCTATATGGGCGTGCATGTCTCCGAGCTTGTCCGTCATATTGAGGAAAAGAAGGCCAATGTGATCTTTACCGGAAACGGAGCGGCGCTGCACAGAGATTTTTTAAAGATCGAGCTCGGTGATCGGTGCCTGTTCATGCCGGATTTTGCATTGCTGAAAATGGCGGCATCCGCAGCGCGGATGGCATTGTCACTGGCGCTTCGGGGTGAAACGGCGGACTGCTATGAATTGACGCCCTTCTATCTCCGGCCGTCGCAGGCGGAAAGGGAGTTTGATAAAAAGCATGCCGGAAGCCATCAGGGGGTTGTATGACAGATATACATATTGTCGAAGCAGGCAGAGAGCATATCGATGATATTGCTATCATCGAGAATCTCAGCTTTAAGATACCATGGTCCAGGCAATCCATTACGGAAGAAATCGCGGAAAATAAAGCTGCCGTCTATTTTTGCGCACTGGCCGGCGATAGAGCCGTCGGCTACGCCGGAATGTGGCAGGTTTGCGACGAGGGACATATTACCAATATTGCAGTACATCCGGAGTACAGGAGCAGCGGAGTGGGAAGCAGGCTCATGGAAGCACTGCTGGCAGCTGCCGGAGAACGCTCGATGACGGCCCTGACGCTGGAGGTCAGGCGGAGCAACCATCATGCGCAGGCATTGTACAGAAAGTACGGCTTTGAAGACGGCGGTTTGAGAAAGGCTTACTATGCCGACAACAACGAGGATGCCGTCATCATGTGGAAACGTCTCGATTAGTTCGGCACTATAAAATACCATAATGAATATAACTTTTATAAATTGTAAGACATGAATGACACATTATCGTATAATTAATATAGGCAAGGTGGTGAGACCGTTTGGAGCTGACCGACTATGAACTTATACAAAAGTGTCTATCAGGGCGGCAGGAGTATTTTGAAGAGCTTGTAACCCGGTATAAAAAGTTGATATTCAGTGTTGTGTACAACATGATTAATGACAAAGATGAGGTCAGCGATATCTCCCAGGAAGTATTCATCAGGATATACAAGGCACTTGACAGGTATAATCCTGAATATAAATTTTCCACCTGGGCGGTCAGAATAGCAACGAACCTCTGCCTTGACATTCATCGAAAGAAAAAGGTCGATTCGACACCCATTGAAGAGATTGAAGATTTTTCAAACGGGATCGATACTCCGGAAGCAAGCTATCTGCAAAAGGAGCGGACCGAAAGGATACGCAAGGCGATACAGTCGTTGCCTGAAAAATACCGGACCCCGGTCATCCTCTTCCACCAGAACGGACTATCCTATGAAGAAATGACCAGAGTACTCGGAGAACCGATGACCATTATAAAAAACAGGCTTTACCGGGCGAGGCTAATGCTGCGGGAAGCATTGTTGCCGGATAGAAAGGAGGAGGTATTGTGAACTGTGAAATGTCAAAAAATCATCTCATGAAATACTTTGACGGTGACTTGACTGAAGTCGAAGAAGTACAGTTCAGACAGCATTTGAAAGGCTGCAGCAGCTGCAGTGACGAATTCATTTGCATGGAAGCCATCTTCAGCACCCTCGGGAAACAGACGGAAGAGGTGGAGCCTCCGGCTAACTTTGAAGCCATGGTGATGGAACAGGTTGGTGTGATTGAGAAACAGCGGAGCGAGAAAACCTCGAAACAGCTCGTACTGCTGTACAACGGGGCAACCTTGCTGTCCATTGTGCTTTTGCTGGTTTTTGTTGCAGATTTGAAGCAGGTTAGCATATTCGGTGCTGTTGAAAAAATACAGGAGTATTTTACCTCTTTCTCGAGTGTTACGACCGCTGTGTTCGGCGTTGTGCAGGATATCTTCAGGTTGATTGCAGGTGCGTTGTATGTTGTGATTGAGGTTGCATTTACGATTGTTAAGAACTATTACTATGTTTTCCTGGCTCTGATTGTCATGCTGTTCGCAATACAGAAGCTGCTCACCTATGTAGGCACACAGGGCGGGAGGGAATCCAAATGAAAAAAATCTCCGTACTGCTTGTACTGATTGGCATATTGATGCTGAGTGTTCTGCCCGTTGCTGCGGGCGGCATCTCCGTTTCCTCAGAAAACGGTGACAGCATCAGCCTTTTTGAAGATATTGAAATATCACGCCCGGTCAACGGTAATATCATATCAGTAATCGGAAATATTACGTTGAACGGAAATGTGAATGGCCAGGTCGTAGCTGTTTTCGGCGACATTACCGCCAATGCGCAGGTAACCGGTCAGGTGGTGACCGTATTCGGAAATACGGTGCTTACAAAAAATGCACAGGTCAACGGCGATGTCATCACCATGGGTTCTCTGATCAAGGAAAGCGGTGCCAGGGTGCTGGGACAGGAAGTCCGGATACTTGGCGAATCCATGAACCTGGATATCGGCGCATTGGTATATCTGAGGCTGTCAGTCATAATATTGTTCATATTGGCGGTCCTGGTCGTAGGCCTGCTGCTTTTGGTGATTTCAAAAGACCATTACAATAGCATTACAAAAACGATAGAAAAAAATGTTGGAAAGAAGCTTTTGCTGGGAATACTGTCGTTCCTTGGCGCCAGCATATTGATGCTCCTGCTTCTGGTTACGCTGATCGCACCGCTATTGTACATTGTGCTTCTGGTGCTTTCAACCGTTACAGCCAGCATATATGCAGGCAGATTGATCCTGAAGACGTTCAGCGCAAAAAACAGCATATATATGGAATTCATTACAGGGCTTATTTCCATTACGCTGGTCAAGCTGCTGATTCTGTTTCTGGTACCGCAGCAGGAGCTGCTTTTGGGCCTCGGACTGGTAAGCCTGTTTAATCTGTTTGTATATTCGATGGGAATGGGTATTCTGGTGGAAAAACGTTTTGTAAAAGAAGCCACATAAAAAATAATAATTAAAAAAACATTTCATATTTAAGAAAATTAATCAACGAATAGCGATTCATATATCACTCATAATAAGGTGGACGATTCATTTTTAAGCGGGGTGATTATGTGAAGCTATTTTTTTGTTCCGTTAGTTTCAATAAAAAAACCAGATGTAAAAACGACCCTGCAAAGAAAAAAACCGGGGCGGGATTCCGAACGCTGACAGGGCGGCTGTTCAAAGGAATGCTGCCGTTTCTGCTGATGGCTGTAATGTTGCTGGGATGCAGCTCCCTATCCGGACTCAACGGCGGGGACAACGGGGGGGACGGTTCTGCCCGGATGCCTGAGGCTGCCATTCCTGACAACGGCGGGGACGGTTCTGCCCGGATGCCGAAGACGGTCATTCCTGAAGCGGAGGCACCGCAACCCGGCTTGCCTGAGGCTGCCAATCCCCGAAGGACCATACCGGACCCGGCAGTACAGGAATATACCAACCCTCATAGCTTCACGCCGGATGCCGCAAACAATGCGGAAAAAAGAACCATAGCGAAGAATGTATACCTGGGCGGGCTCAATATCGGAGGAATGTCTGAAGCCCAGCTTACAGAGAGATTGAAGCAGATTGCCGCAAAAAACGATACTGCAATGATGAATGCGGACTATGATAAAAAAACCTGGGCGGTGAAAAAGGAAAGAACAGGCGTCAAGCTCGACATCGTCCGTATGACCAATGAGGCCCTGGCTGCCGGGGAAGGTGCAAGAGTCGAATATACCTATCTGAATATCAAGCCGGAAATCACCTCAAACCAGCTGAAAAATCAGATTAAGCAGATTGCTGGATTTTCTACGCCTCTGCTCGACCGAAGCAGATCCAGGGTTAAGAATATCCGTCTGGCAGCCTCAAAAATCAACTATAAGATCATTCCGCCGGGCGGGGAATTTTCCTTCAATCGCGCCACAGGCAGAAGAACGGTAAAACAGGGATACGAATACGCCACCGTTATTGTGAATACACCGCAGGGGCCGACTC
>JAEZMC010000353.1 GCA_023435805.1 Bacillota bacterium
TGAATTTATCGGATAAGGTGAAAATTGTCGCCTTTGACAGTACGCCAAATGAAATTGATTACCTGGAAAAGGGCGTTATCCAGGTGTTGATCACGCAGAACCCGTTCAATATGGGATATCTGAGTGTAAAATACGCTGTAGACGCAATGAATGGAGTCAGTGTAAACAAGTATTACGATACGGGATCCGAAGTAATCAACAAGGACAATATGTATTTGCCGGAGAACCAAAGGTTGTTGTTTCCGTTTATTAAATAGCCGTTTGGATAGTGTAAAGCAACCAGTGAAAAATCGGGCAAACAGGATCCAACAAAAAATGAAAGGGAGAGCAAATATGAAAAAAATCATCCCCGTGCTTCTTCTGATCGGCATGCTGAGCTGGGAAGCAACCGGCTGCGGGAGCGGTGCCGGAATACGCAAAGTTCACATCGGCTGTGCCATTTATAAATTTGACGACACATTCGTGACCACTGTCAGAAACTATATATCTGAGGCTGCCGTAGGAAGGGCAGAGGTCGAAATAGTGGACAGCCAGAACTCGCAGCAGATCCAGAATGATAAAGTGGATCTGTTTATTGCGAAAAAGGTGAAGGCGCTGGCAATTAACCCGGTAGACCGTACAGCCGCGGGTGTTATGCTTGAAAAGGCGAAGAAGGCCAATATTCCTATCGTTTTCTTCAACAAGGAGCCTCTTGCCGATGACATGAAGAGATGGGACAAGGTCTATTATGTGGGGGCAAAGGCCGAAGAATCGGGCATCATGCAGGGAGAACTGGTTGCAAACCACTGGAAGTCTCACCCGGAGGATGATAAAAACAAGGACGGTATCATGCAGTATGTCATGCTGAAGGGGGAACCCGCACACCAGGATGCGGAGCTCCGGACCAAATATTCCATACAGACTGTACAGGATGCAGGCATTGCTGTGGAGAAGCTGGCAGAGGACAATGCCAATTGGGACCGTGTGAAAGGGCAGGAAAAAATGGCAGCATTTCTTGCGACTAACGGGGACAAGATTGAAGTAGTATTTTCCAACAATGACGATATGGCACTCGGCGCGATTGAAGCGCTCAAAACGGCGGGATATTTCAAAGATGGCAGATACATGCCGGTTGTCGGAATCGATGCGATCACTCCCGCTTTGCAGGCCATAAAGGAGGGCACGCTTCTGGGAACGGTTTTTAATGATGGCAAAAACCAGGGACAGGCTACCTTCAATCTTGCATTGGCGTTGGCAAAGGGGCAAAAGGTCAGCAGGGAAACCGTCGGGTATGATATCGTAGACGGAAAGTATATTTGGGTACCTTACAAAAAAGTCACAAGGAATGATATTCAGTAGTATTTTAAAGACAGCAGCACAGGATTTTATATTCTTTGAACTGGAAACCTGAGGTAATATGAAAGCACCTAGACCATTATAAATTTTGGAGGTGCTTTACTAGTGAAAAAGTTTATTTCCTTTCTACTTATCGCCGTGCTGGTGGTAGGCGTATGCGCTGCCTGCAGCACTTCGGCAAACGGCGGAAAGCCGTCCATCGGTGTCACAATCTACAAATTTGACGACACATTCATGACATCCGTACGTAATACCATCGCAGCAGAAGGAAAGGACCAGGCTAACGTTGAAATTGCTGATTGCCAGAACTCTCAGCCTACCTGCAACGACAAGATCGACATGTTCCTGACCAAGAAGGTAAACGCTCTCGCCATTAACATGGTTGACCGCACGGCCTCAGGCGTAATCATTGATAAAGCAAAAGCCAAAAAAACCCCAATCGTTTTCTTCAATCGCGAACCACTGGCAGAAGACATGGCAAAATGGGATAAGGTATACTACGTTGGCGCACATGCCGAAGAATCCGGCGTGATGGAAGGTCAGATGCTCGTTGATTACTGGAAAGCGAATCCTACAATGGATGTCAATAAAGACGGTATCATGCAGTATGTGCTGATCAAGGGAGAACCCGGACATCAGGATTCGGAAGCACGTGCGAAATATTCCGTGGAGACTATCGAAAAAGCTGGGATCAAGACAGAACAGCTTGCAGTTGATTTTGCAAACTGGGATCGTGTAAAGGGACAGGAAAAAATGGCTGCATTCCTTGCCGCCCATAGCGGCAAGATCGAAGCTGTCATTGCCTGCAACGATGATATGGCTCTCGGTGCGATTGAAGCGCTGAAGGCAGCCGGATATTTCACAGGCGACAAATTCATGCCGGTGGTCGGCGTTGACGCTACCGCTCCCGGACTCGAAGCAATCAAAGCCGGAACGCTCCTTGGGACTGCGTACAATGACGGCATCAACCAGGGTAAAGCAACCTACAAGCTTGCATATCTGCTTGGCAAAGGGGAAACACCGACCAAGGAAAATCTGGGATATGAAATTGTTGACGGGAAATATGTATGGATACCGTACAAAGGTATCACCAAGGCCAATATGAATGAAGTTCCGCAAAACTAACAGACATCAAGCAACCAGATCCGGATGTCATCATTTTAGAAGAATCCAGGGAGCTTACGCTCCCTGGGATTTCTTTGTGATTTAAAAGGGATTAATCACAGGGGGAGATAGGAATGGAAGATAATGGGTTTCTCCTGGAAATGAATCATATTTCCAAGGAATTTCCCGGCGTCAGAGCTCTCGATGATGTAACCATAAAACTGCGTGCAGGCACGGTACACGCTCTGATGGGAGAAAACGGCGCCGGCAAATCCACATTGGTGAAGTGCCTCTTCGGTATTTACATACAGGATTCCGGTGATATCATTCTGAATGGTCAAACGGTTTTGATCAACGAGTCCAAAACAGCATTGAACCTTGGAATCTCAATGATTCATCAGGAACTGCTGTCCATCCCATACCGAAGCGTTATGGAAAATATCTGGCTGGGTCGGTTTCCTTTAAAAAGCTTCGGCCCGATCAAGCTGGTAGATCACAAGACGATGTACAAGAGCACGGAAAAGCTATTTCGCGACCTGAATATGGAAATTGATCCAGCCGCCATCGTCAACGATCTGTCCGTATCAAAAGTGCAGTCAATCGAAATTGCAAAAGCAACCTCCATGAATGCAAAGGTAATCATCATGGATGAGCCGACATCATCACTGACGGAGAATGAAGTGGAACATTTATTTCGAATTATCCGGGATTTGAAAAAGCAGGGAGTCGCGATTATCTACATCTCACATAAAATTGAAGAAATCCTGCAGATATCAGATGAAGTGACGATAATGAGAGACGGAAAGTGCGTCGGGACATGGCAGTCCTCAGAGCTGACTACGGACATCATCATTTCAAAAATGGTCGGTCGTGATTTGACGCATCGCTTTCCTGAACGCAGCAATACACCGGCGGATGTCGTTATGCAGGTGGAAAGGCTGACCTCCCCTTACTCAAAATGCTTCAGGGATATTTCGTTTGATCTGCGCAAAGGGGAGATCCTTGGCATTGGAGGACTCGTCGGCGCTCAGCGTACCGAACTGATTGAAGCGATTTTCGGGCTCAGGAGCATTGAGTCTGGCAGAGTTGTCTTAAATGGACGGGAAGTGAAAATCAAAACGCCGATAGAAGCAATACGGCTCAAAATTGCTCTGCTTACGGAGGAGCGCCGCGCCAGCGGTATTTTTCCTCTGCTGTCCGTACTGGAGAATACGGTGATTGCCAATATGTCCAGGTATATCAGTCGCTTTTTTCTGCTGGATGAAAAACGAAGGCAAAGCGACACGGTGAAGAGCATAGATATGCTCAGAATAAAGACTCCTTCATTCAAGACGCTTATAAAGGATCTGTCAGGTGGAAACCAGCAGAAAGTCCTTTTTGCAAAGTGGCTTCTGACAGAGCCCGAGATATTGCTGCTCGATGAACCGACGCGGGGCATTGATGTCGGCGCGAAATTTGAAATCTATTCCATTATAGCGAAGCTGGCGATGGAGGGAAAGAGCATCATTATGATCTCATCCGAGATGCCTGAGCTGATCGGTATGTCGGACAGGATCATGGTCATGTGCGAAGGAAGGCTATCGGGCATTGTCAACGGAAAGGAAACAAACCAGGAAGAAATCATGCAGCTTGCTACCAGGTTTATGGCTTGAGAAAGGTGGAAATTTGGTTATGGATGATTTGAGATCAATGTATAGTACCAAAAAAGTAATTAGCCTGATAAAACAAAACGCAATTTTCGTAAGTCTTCTGGTCCTTGTCCTGATTATTATATTGGTCAATCCGGCTTTTGTAAGTTTTTCCGTCCTTCGTGATATACTGATACAGGTCTCCACCAGAATCATTATAGCCCTTGGTGCGGCAATTGTACTTATAACAGCCGGATGTGACCTTTCTGCCGGACGTATGGTAGGAATAGCTGCAGTTTTATCAGGTTCACTGCTTCAGACACAGGAATACGCCAGAAGGTTTTACCCGCATTTGCAGGATCTTCCCCTATTGATCCCTATTTTGGCAAGCATCGCAGTATGTATCCTGTTTGGCCTGTTTAACGGATTTGTCGTTTCAAAGCTCAGCGTACCTCCATTTATTGCGACATTGGCAACCACATGTATCCTGTATGGTTCAACTTCACTGTATGTCAGCATCAAACCAAACGAATCCCAGCCGATTGCAGGGTATAGAGATGATTTTACCTTTTTGGGCTCCGGATATTTTTTGGGGATACCGGTCATCATCATAATCGCCGTTGCAGTCATTCTAGTCACATGGGTCTTGCTCAATAAAACGCGCTTTGGCAAGAGCGTCTATGCAGTGGGCGGCAATATCAACGCAGCCAGGGTGTCAGGAATCAACGTGAAGCGAACACTGCTCGGTGTATACGCATATGCAGGGGCACTTTACGGATTGGCCGGTGTGTTGGAGTCTGCAAGGACCGGAGGTTCGAACAACAATTATGGTGTAGGCTACGAACTCGATGCCATAGCGGCTTCCGTTGTCGGTGGTGTCTCCCTGATGGGTGGTATTGGTACTGTTCCGGGTATTATTATCGGTGTTCTGATTTTTGGTGTTTTGAATTACGGCTTGACCTTTGTAGGCATGAATCCATATTGGCAGCAGATTATCAAAGGCGCAATCATAGTGATAGCGGTTGCATTTGATATCCGTAAGTATCTGACAAAAAAATAATGGCACAGGTAAAATGGACATGAGAAGCAGCCTTGAACCCAAACCGTCTTATCTGTTCATAGGTACCTGGGTCTTTACTATACCATTATTTTTACTTTATACGTTCTCAGCCAGTAAT
>JAEZMC010000360.1 GCA_023435805.1 Bacillota bacterium
TTGATATTCCTGGTCAGCCTGGCTTTTCCGGAAATAAAACGCCTTACCCTATGTATAGGTTTGCTGAGCAACGCCGCCTCTATTTTCATGACCTCATTATCCGCATTGAATACAGAATTCGTGTTCCCTTCCAGTTTATTGTACTACATCAAGTGATATGTTTAAAGTGGGCTGCTTCAATTTGTTCATCCGACCCGGGAGTTGTTCATGCCGTTCTGTTCGCAAGGCTCCTTTCCGCATCTTCACTGTGCCTTCGACCGGTAAAGGTTCAGCCTTTTACCCCGCCGACGGTCAGACCGGATATGAACGCCTTCTGGTTCAGAATAAACACAATAATGATCGGTATCACCGACATGACAGCGCCGGACAGGAGCAGGTCGTAATTGTTCCCGTACGGTGTGATCATGGTCTGCAGTCCGATGGGCAATGTCAGCATTTCATTGGAGCGTAGTACGATCAGCGGCCATACAAAGCTGTTCCAGCTTGACATGGCTTGCAGTATGGTCATCGCTCCAAACGCAGGAATCATCAGCGGCATCATGATCTTGAAATAGATTCCGAACTCCGTGCAGCCATCTATTCTTCCGGCATCCATATACTCCTTCGGAAGGCCGACGGAATACTGCCTGAAAAAAAACACGGCAAAAGGCGATACGGCAAAGGGCAGGATCACCCCCCAATAAGTGTTAATCAGCTTAAACAGGATCGAAAGCTTATACAGCGGTAATATCAGTATTTCTACCGGTATCATCATCACAATGAGCACAAGGATGAACAAGGCCTTTCTGCCCTTAAAATCGTACACAGCCATGCCGTAGCCGACCATGGAACAGAAAAAAAGGGAGATTGCCGTATAAAGCACCGCAATGACCACACTGTTTTGATACCAATGCAGGTAAACCCCCTCCCGTTCTATGGGAAGGATCCTGTAATTATGCAGATTCATCTTTTCAAAATCCAGCTTGAAGGTGATTCCGTTTTGTATCATTTCCGATCCCGGTTTGAAGGATGAAAGGAGCAGGAAAACAAACGGGGCCAGGCAGAATACGGCAAATATCAGCAGAATGGCAACTATCCCGATCCTTACCAGAATCTTTTTATTGATCATTTTTAATCACTCTCCTTCTTGAAAAACCCGGTCAATGTAAGCTGGATCAAATTCAGTATTAAGACAAGGAGCAGCAGTGTTATGCCTACCGCAGACCCTGCGCCCAGATCGTTGTTATTGAAGCCCTGCTGGTAGATATAGTTGACCAGCGTTAATCCGATGTCTCCGGGGGACCGAGGGCCGCTGAATATCGTATAGGACTCGGCAAACATGGAGTAGCCGCCATATACGCTGATCGTCACTACGTAGATGATTACCGGCTTCAGTCCGGGAACGGAAATCGATTTGAATTTCTGCCAGGCGTTGGCACCGTCCATGGAGGCTGATTCATACAGCTCCGTGGATATCGCCTGCAGGCCGGAGAGAAAATAGACAATGTTCACTCCCAGCCATCTCCAGGTGCACAATACGACCATGGCAAGCATGCCGCCGTGTCTGTCCTGGAGCCACGTTCTCGGAGGTATTCCGAACACCCCCAGTATGGAATTGACAAGCGTTGTCGTCTGTTCTCCGAAAGCCAGCCGGAAAAACAATCCTGCAATGATAACAGAAGTCAATGCCGGGATAAACAGCGCGGATTTGAAAAAATTCGCTCCCGGGGTCAGCTTGCTGTTTAAAAATACGGCCAATATCATTGGCAGCGGTATTAGAATCAGGATCGTCCAGAACGTATACCTGGTTGTTACGGATATGGCATTAAAGTAATGTTCGTTCAATAGGGTCGAATAATTTTTGAAGCCGATGAATTTGGCATCGGTAGGCCCCAATATCTCTTGAAAGCTCATAAGTATGGTTGAGATGATTGGATATAGAAAAAAAACCAAAAAAGAAATAATAAAGGGAGCAACAAAAATATACGGTACGATTTTCACAGAACGAAATAAACTGACGTGCCGTTTGCCGGACTTTCTGTCTGTTACGGGTGTTTCCCGAATTTCAGCAGACATGCGGGGACCTCCTTTTCATAAGAAAAGATTCAACAAAGCACCTGTACAGCATTCCATATATCCAAACCAAATACTGGCTGCCTCCAACACACGGCACAATATATGGAATGCTGTACGGCTGAATCTTTTTACTGATGAGCTATAACCTTACACTGTTACTTCTTGCTCAGTTCTTCGGCAGCAGCCTTCAGCGCTTCCGCAGGAGTCTGGCTCTGTTCCTTCAGCGCCTTGAACATGACGCTCTTTTGCAGCAGTGTGATGGCATCCGGATATTTCTCCGTCAGGTTCAATCCTCCGATATCACCAACGATGGACTGCAGCGTGGTAAATACATCTGTTCCGAAGTAATCGGTGTACTGGTTGGAAGCTGTCATAGCCGGGTCGCTCCAGGCATCCGACCGGATCGGGTCAAAGCCGAGTATCGTCCATGTCTTGATGCTGCCTTCCTTGGACAGCTTGGCTTCTGCCATCAGCTGCTTCGCAACATCGATGTTTTTGCACTGATTGGTTATGGCAGTTCCAGTTCCGCCTTCACCGGCTGATTTATGTCCGCCGTTTATGACAGGCATAGGACGAACAATCATTTTCCCCTTCAGATCGGGCATGTACTGCACAAATCTGCCCATATACCACAAAGGCATCCAGATGGAAGCGGCATTCCCCTTGTTCATCCATGCCCAGTATTCTTCCGAGTGATGGTAGCCGCCGGGAGCAGCCACAAAAATCTTGCTGTCCAAACCATCCTTCAGCATTTGAAGTGTTTTGACATTTATTTCGTTATCCAGTATTACTTTTCCATCCTTATCGAAAATGTCCGAACCCTGCATGTTGATCAATGGATAATAAGACCAGTGCTCCGTTGTCTCTATGGTCGCCATGGGCTTACCGGTTGCTTCCAGGACCTTTTTGCCGGCTGCAAGGTATTCGTCCCAGGTCTTGATATCATCCGCATTTACGCCGGCTTTTCCAAGTATTTCGGTATTGTAATACATGACTTCGGCACCGACATGGTAATCTACACCATAGTATTTGCCGTCTTTAGCGTAGTTTTCCATTCTGCCCATGATGAGCTTATCCTTGACCGGTTCGACGATGTCATTCAAAGGAGTCAGCTGTGGTGTTCCCTTCAGGAAATTGGCAAATTTTCCGATCTCGATGTCGGCTATATCCGGAGCGCCGGTTCCGGACTGCAATGCAATCAGTAATTTGTTGTGCTGCTCATCAAAAGGATAAACATCTGTTTTCAAGGTAATCGGCTGATCGGCATGCGTTTTGTTCCATGTAGCGACAGCGTCATCCCAGAAGCCTTTATGCAATTCCTGGAATGTCCAGAAGTTCAGCGTAACCGGCTTTACCTCCGGTGCGGCCGGTTCAGTAGTCTGAGACGATACCGCGGGAGCAGACGTTGCGTCCCCGGCTGTTTCCTCCTGCTTGGCTCCACATCCGGCCAGTACCATGGACAGGACGAAAACGGCAATAACAAACAACGCAATAATTCTTTTCAACATAAATTCCTCCTTAAATTTTGTTGCTTTGCTGATTTTAATTATAAACCATCTCGTCCGTTGGATAATTCTATTATTTTTACATTTTACTTAAATATTTTGCAGAGTAATACTTCGTATGGATTTAATACCCTTTGTCCCTCATGTCCCTTGCAATTTCAGCAAATACCGGTGCAGCCGTTTTCCCGCCGTATTGGCCGTTTTCTATGAACACCGCTACGGAATACCTGGGCTCTGCCAACGGAAAATAGCCTGCAAACCATGCATGCACAATACCTTTCGTTCCGGTCTCGGCACTGCCGGTCTTCCCGCCCGCCCCTCCGAAATAATCCATTCCCGCGGCTGTTCCGGTGCCATAAGCCGTAACTGCTTCCATCAGATCTTTAATTGTATCGGCAGTACCCCGGGAAATGATCCGCTCACCCTTTTTAGTCCTGATCTCCTTCACTTTGCGGCCTGTATCGTCAATAACCGAGTCTACGATATTCACTTTGTTTTTGATGCCGCCATTTGCTATGGTTGCGACGATATCCGCGGCCTGCAAAGGTGTCGCAAGCAATACGCCCTGTCCTATGGAAAGGTTGGCTATATCGGCCTGGCTGTAATAGGCGTCCGCTTTTGGAAGATTGCCTGCGGCTTCGCCCACCCCCTGTTCCGAGATGCCTGTTCCGCTGCCGAGCCCGAATTTCTGCGCCATGAGGACCAGGTTTTTGTACCCGGTGTTCAGGCCCAGATGAATAAAATATGAATTGCAGGATTGGGCAAATGCCTGCTCCAGGTTGAGTTCCCCGTGTCCGCCGGCAAGGTAGGACGAGCATTTGAACAGAAGCCCGTTAACACTGATCGAGCCTTCGCAAAAATAAGGCTCGGGGGAAGTCATGTCCGTATATTCACAGGCCGCCGCCACATCGATGATTTTGAAAACTGAACCAAGATTATATGCAGCCGTCGCCTTGTTGAATAATTCATTGTTGCTGCTTCCCAGATAGCTTTCGATCGCCTCCTGATCGAAATCCGGCTTGCTTGCCATGGCCAGGATATCACCCGTTGCAACATCCTCCACAACGACAGCACCGGATATTCCATTCCGTTCCATCACATCTTCAACAATCTTTTGTATATGATAATCCAAGGTCAGCTTTACATTCATCGGTTTATAGGAATTCCAGCTTTTAACCCGGTAGCCCAATCCCCTGATAGGTTTGTTTGCAGCATCCGTAACCGTCCCGATTTCAAACAGGGGACCGTTGTCGAGTTCCTTTTGATATGCTTTTTCAATACCGGCTTTCCCCACCCTGTCCTTTTTGCTGATATAACCGATAACATGCCTGGCCAATGTACCGCTGTCATACCGGTATAGAGAATGCAAAACAGAGACCCAGTCTGTATCCATTTTGAGAATGGCCTGGCTGCCGGCTTCATCGGTTTCGATCATAAGCGGTGCGGACTTTGATTTCAACCGGCTGAGCGTTTCCTTGTCCAAGCCCAGCACAG
>JAEZMC010000380.1 GCA_023435805.1 Bacillota bacterium
TGTAAACAGCGATACGCAGTATGTTCCCTACGACGGAAACGGCAGGTGGAGAGGCGGGGCCATGAAAGGGTATATATATCGCATCCGCAATTCAGGCACGTATGCTGATCCGCGATTTGAAAATGCCGGGATAGTGAGTGATTTTGAAATTTACGGATGCTATGGCGTAGCAATCAATGAAAGCAGTAAGGCGTCCGGGCCGGGCAATATGGACGGTTCAATCATCCTCAGTGATATCATCAATGGTTTGTACCTTTCCTGCATAGATGAAAATAAAAAATGCTACAGCAATATTGCCAGATTAAAAAATACCTGTAATGATGATATTTCTCTTGATAATTACTTCTACTCGATATCCAATGTAACGTATCAGGATGAAGACGAAGGCGGTTTGATTCTAGGCAGTGAAGAGGGCTACCTTTATTACATGAAAAGAAACGGGTACACACAAAGCAATATGCCATTATTTGATGAGCCCCGCAGAATACTGCAGCAAAGGCCAAGGATTACAGCCGGGATTGCCGTGTCGCCATATTTCACGGAGTGGAAGGATATCCATGATAAAGATTTATTTATCGGAACGGCGGCGGGCGAAATTGCGTATATCAAAAAATGGAATACATTTAATCAAAAAGAGATTGAATTTTGCACCATTAACGGTGAAAAAATCAAAATTGAGGCAGGGTTGACCGGGTCAATACAGGGGCCCCATGAAAGGAAATGGGGCTATGCAGGCATACTGGCTTTTGATTTCAATGGCGATGGTTTAAACGATTTAGTATCATGTGATATCAGCGGAAGGCATTTGTTATACCTTAATAAAAACAAAACGATCGACTTTGACAGGAGCCTGGACATGATGACTGACGGAAAGCCGTTGTACGGGGCCTGGCGTTGTCGCGGCACCGCATACAGGGAGAATAGCGGTAGGCTTGTCTACATCTGCATTGATGAAAATGGCCGCCTTGTATATTTTTATCAGCTAAACAGCAACTCTCCGGAAGTCTTCGGCAGCAAGAATTATTTCCACTATGAGGACGGCAATGAAATCGTTCTGGACGGATTTTCCGGCATGTCGGGAAGGATCAAAATAGAGCTTGTTAGGAAAAATGGCGGCAGCAATATGGAAGACAGCGATATCCTATTTGGAACTAAAGGAGGGCAAAATCAGGATTTTAACCCCCATAGCAAAAGCTCGCTTTTTATTCTGGAAAGAACAAAGGACCGGAACGTTTTTAAAAGGCCGCGGCAGATAAAGGATCACTTTGGGAAGCCGATGTTTTTTGGTTCACATGACCCTTCACCCCAGATTTGTGATATAGACAGCGATGGAGTGGATGAGTTGATCGTAGGTGCAGAAAATGGCTATATTTATGTCTATAAATATGTGGACGGCAAAATCACGGGTACCGCAGAAGCTGCAGTAATTAAAGCATAAATCTGTTTTATTTATGTGCCGGATCATTATGCAAATCATGAACAAAGGAGCTATCATAACATGTACTATATTTGTGAACGGATCAGAAAAACAGTGGAGGAGCTGCGTTTTTTACGTTATTCAAATAGAATCGGCGTAGATACGCTGAAAACAAAATCCGGCCATTATACCTCTATTGCGGAAATTGAAGGCGAAGAAAATCCATGGAATCAATATAACAGTGATGAGCTTTGGGGCGGCGTCGATATGCATGGGTGGTTCAGAACTTTCATAGAGATACCGCCGGAAATGTCGGGCAAAAAGGTTGCGCTTATTGTATCAACGGATGAAAAGGGCTGGCATGCCTCGAATCCGCAATTTGTATTGTATATCGACCGCGTACCGTTTCAGGGTATGGATGAAAACCATGCGGAGGCCGTAATCTCTGATTCGGCAGAGGCAGGCCGGAAATATCAGGTTGATCTCCAGGCTTACACCTGTCAAAACGGATGCAGGTTTCAGCTTCGCTTGGAGGTAGTTTCGATTGAAAACGATATCGACAAGTTATATTATGACATCAACGTTCCCTTAATGGTTGCAGAAAATCTTGATGAGAATGATAAAAGGCGGATTGATATTCTCACTGTTCTCAATAATACAATTAATTTGATTGATTTCAGACATGCATATTCTCCTGAGTTTTATCAATCCATCAAGCGCTCGGGCGAATATGTTGAAATGGAGCTGTACGGGAAATTATGCGGTCATACGGACGTTGACGTAACATGTATAGGCCATACGCACATTGACGTTGCGTGGTTATGGACTGTCGCTCAAACAAGGGAGAAGGTGGTCAGGAGCTTTTCAACCGTACTAAAGCTGATGGAAGAGTATCCCGAGTACCTTTTCATGTCAAGTCAACCCCAGCTTTACAAATTTATCAGGGAAGATGCTCCGGAAATCTATGAGAAAATAAAACAAAGGGTCAGCGAAGGAAGATGGGAAGCAGAGGGAGGCATGTGGCTCGAGGTTGACTGCAACCTGGCTTCAGGAGAATCTTTTGTAAGGCAGCTTTTGTTCGGTACACGGTTTTTCATGGAGGAATTCGGAGTCAGGAACAGGGTGCTCTGGCTGCCGGACGTTTTCGGTTACAGTGCCTCATTACCGCAGATATTAAAGAAATCAGGCATTGATTATTTTATGACAACCAAAATCAGTTGGAACCAGTTTAACCAGATTCCATATGATACATTCTCATGGAGGGGCATTGACGGCTCCGAGGTATTTACATACTTTATTACAACTCCTGCCGCGGATACGCCATTTAAATCTTATTTCTCTACATATAACGGAGTGCTGGATCCATTTGCTGTTATTGGGACATGGCAGAAATATCAGCAGAAACACCTCAACAATGATGTGCTCACCTGCTTTGGTTATGGCGATGGCGGCGGAGGAGCCAACAGGGAAATGCTTGAAAACGGGCGAAGAATGAGCCGTGGTATACCCGGATGCCCGCGCGTCAAAATGGGCAGGGTAGCAGATTATTTCGCAGAACTGGAGGAAAGAGTATCAAGTAATAAATATTTCCCCAGGTGGGTTGGAGAACTATATCTTGAATTGCACCGCGGGACATATACTTCAATGGCAAGAAACAAGAAATACAACAGAAGGAGCGAACTGCTATATCAGGATGTCGAATTTTTTGCATCGATAGCCAGCAGGTTCGGCAAGGAATATCCTCAAAAGCAAATCAATGAAATGTGGGAAGTTATACTGTTGAATCAATTCCATGATATTCTTCCCGGTTCATCGATTAAAGAAGTATATGAGGTTTCGAAGAAGGAGTATGAGAAAGTGCTGTCTGTTGGAAAGGATATTTTGGATTCTTCCATTGATGCCATTTCGAAAAACATCCATATCAGCGATATGTCCGTGCTTGTATTCAATACGCTTTCTTTTGACCGCAACGACATTGCCGTTTTCGATGTTCCGGACGGAATGGAGCATCCTTGTATCATTGGACCTGAAGGCGAAAAAACGGCTTGCCAGGTTGTTGAGGACAATGGCTGT
>JAEZMC010000111.1 GCA_023435805.1 Bacillota bacterium
GCGCCTGAAGCAAAAGTGATGAGGAACGGGAAGCAGGTCAATATACCCGCAGAGCAAATCGTTCCCGGGGATGTAGTCATATTGGAAACCGGTGACCGTGTACCGGCGGATGCCGTGCTGCTGGATAGTATCGGTCTGCAGGTCGACGAATCTCTGCTTACAGGTGAATCGGTTCCGTCTGAAAAGACTGCTGCTGTTGCAGGGAAGCTGCCGGACGGTGCCGACAAGAGGTCCATGGTTTACATGGGGACGGTCGTAACAGGCGGCAGAGCCCGCGCATTGGTCCACGCCACCGGGATGAATACGGAGATGGGCGGGATTGCGGACCTGATCCGGAATATTGAAGATGAACAGACACCTTTGCAAAGAAGATTGGCACACCTTGGAAAACTAATTGTTGTAGGATGTCTTATTATATGCGCCATCGTTGCCGCAGCCGGAATCCTTAGGGGAGAGGATGCCTTTTCTATGCTGCTTTCCGGAATCAGCCTTGCGGTCGCTGCTGTGCCGGAAGGATTGCCCGCACTTGTTACCATTGCTCTTGCGCTAGGCGTCCAGCGGATGCTCAAAAGGAACGCGCTCATCCGGAAGCTGCCTGCAGTGGAGACGCTGGGCTGTGCGGGAGTTGTATGCTCGGACAAGACAGGCACACTGACCCAGAACAAAATGGCGGTTAGAAAAATTTACACAGGAGAAAGGCTTGTGGAAGTAAAGGACGACCACGGCGAGCAGGTCTTTTTGTACGGAGGCAGAAGTCTGGAGCCGCTGAAGGACAGCATACTGAAGCTCACGCTGGAAATAGGCGCTCTTTGCAACAATGCCGGCCTGATATCCGAACAGCCTAAAAACATGGAGAATATGATCAGCTTGCGCTCCAAACCGGCTGTAGTAAAATGGGAATATACAGGGGATCCTACAGAAGGAGCACTCCTGCTGGCTAGTGCAAAAGCCGGTCTGACTCCCGAAGCACTGGATGCCGTTTACTTCAGGGTGGATGAACTGCCCTTCGATTCCGACAGAAAATGCATGTCGGTAGTATGTGACAACCACAAGGGTGAAACCTTTGTTTTTACAAAGGGTGCTCCAGACGAGCTTTTAAAAAAATGCAGCAGGATGCATGGTTCACAGGGAGTTACTGTGCTTGCCCACGAGTACCGGGCAAGGATACTCAGGATGAATGACACGATGGCCGGCGATGCGCTGAGGATTATTGCCGTTGCATATAAAAAGCTGAATTCAAGAGTGTATCGCAAGGAAGAACTGGAATCAGACCTGATCTTTGCAGGATTGATCGGCATGCTGGATCCGCCTCGGAAGGAAGCCGCCGAAGCTGTGCTCAAATGTAGACTGGCCGGCATCAAGCCCGTCATGATTACCGGGGATCACAAGCTGACAGCGCTGTCCATTGCCAGAGAACTGGATATTTACAGGGAAGGCGAAAAGGTTCTGACGGGTATGGAACTGGATGCCATGGATGAAAGCATGCTTGAGAAGGTGGCGGACGATGTCAGCGTATACGCCAGAGTGTCGCCGAAGCATAAGCTCATGATTGTACGGGCGTTGAAAAAGCTGGGGCATATCGTGGCAATGACCGGAGATGGCGTGAATGATGCGCCGGCTGTAAAGGAAGCGGACATCGGCGTTGCGATGGGACTGACCGGGACGGATGTGACAAAGGAAGCTTCGTCCATGGTACTGCTGGATGATAATTTTGCAACGATTATCGCGGCAATAGAAGAGGGCAGGGTCATCTATAACAACATCCGCAAATTCATACGGTACATGCTGGCCTGCAATATAGGCGAGGTGCTGACCATGTTTCTGGGCATGCTGGCAGGGCTGCCGATCCCGCTGCTTCCCATTCAGATATTATGGGTCAATCTGGTGACGGACGGCCTCCCGGCTGTCGCACTTGGCTTTGACCCGCCTGAAAGGGATGTGATGAAAAGACGGCCCCGTGAACCGGGCGAAAGCATTTTTTCAAACGGCCTGGCTGCCATCATTCTTTTCAGGGGCGTGTTGATTGGTTTGACGACACTGGCGGTTTTTGCCACCATGCTCTATTTTACCGGCGATGTCGGCATGGCCAGGACAGGTGCCTTTGTAACACTGGTACTGACCCAGCTGATCCACGTTTTTGAATGCAAATCCGAGACAAAAAGTATTTTCCAGATACCGCTCTTAAATAATCTGTATCTTGTTTTTGCAGTAATATGCTCTCTGATAATGATTCTCGGCGTGGTCTATGTACCTGCACTGCAGAACGTATTTAAAACCGTCCCCCTTGACTTGAACGGCTGGCTCATCACGGGCGGGCTGTCCTTTTTGGTGCCGGTCGCAGCGAGTTTCTTCCCTGCAATGTCTTCACGCCGCCGCCGATAAGCAAAAAAAGGGAGGTATGATTTATTTTGAATGAAACAATATAATACATAACAACAATTTATGGTGGTGACCATCCGGTATTAAAACGGTTCATATAAATGCAGGTCTTTTTGAAAAAATATACACCCGATTTGTATTACTGGCTTCAACAGCTTTTTTCGGATATGTGACCGTGCGTATGCTTTTCCCGGTAATCAAAATCAGAGTAAAACCGTTAAAGGGATTCCCGGCAGTTTTGTTATTCTTTTCCGGCTTTCTTGCACTGTGGGTTTTGGACAGATTTCTGATAAGAAGATTCAACCATAGAACAGCGAAAATCGCCGTGGGCATCTTTGTCTCACTAAATACGGCAATGCAGGTGATATGCATCCAGCTGCTGAAGGTGAAGCCTTCATGGGATTTCGGCGCGATTATGTCAGCAGCCGACGATATATCGGCAGGGCATGCCATTCGCAACTGGGGATATTTTCAGGAATATCCGTTCAACATATACAGTGCTGTGATCGTAGGTACTTTTAAATATCTGGCGGGCGGAAGCCCATCGGCTCCTTATACGCTGAACGTCATATCGGTAACGGCATCCATACTGGGAGCATGTCTGCTGGCGTACAGGCTGTATGGCCAAAGGGCGGCTGTACTGACTGCATTTTTCTGCCTTGCCGTAACATCTTTTTATCTGTACAGCCCTATTGTCTATACCGATACACTGTCCATGCCCTTTGCAATCTGGACCTTGGTTGCCTGGTCCTATATATGTACGGGAGAAAAAAAGCTGATCCTGTTTTGTATATTCATGGGATTGCTGTCCGCCATGGGGTATATGATAAAACAAATAGCCGCCATTGGACTTGTGGCGTTTGCTGTTGATTTTGTATTTGACAGGAAGAAATACACTATTGCATACGAAACAAAAAAACCATTGTTTAAAATACTTACAGGTGCCGTCCCCCTGGCTGCGGCCTTGCTTTCCTTCTTCCTGGCCGTTTCCGCCATCAGGGTTTATGTCGGAGCAAAGGGCTTTGACAGCAGGCTGGACGACAGTAAAAGCCTGCCCTTTACCCACTGGCTTATGATGGGAATGAACACGCTTCCGGCTGAAGGCGGGACATCTTACGGCTATGGCGGCTTCAGTGCCATGGATCTCAAATATTCCAGATCCTATGGTACCAAAGCGGCAAAGATGGCCGCTGAAACGCAGGTCATGAAAAACAGGCTGCAAGTGTTCGGAATAAAGGGCTATGTGAAGTTTTTGCTGAAGAAGACAGAGTGGACGTGGACAGATGGCACCTACTTCGCACCGGTAAAATTGTCAAGGTATCCCACTAAAATAACGTACCTTCATAAATTTGTCCTTTTCAGCAAAGGGAAATCAAACAGGCTATACCTGGTTTTTTCCCAGTTCATACAAACGGTGATGCTGACCATGATATTTACAGGCTGTATCTCGGCGCTGAGAAGGGCTGGCAGGGCTTATAGACTTATGTCGCTCATGTGCCTGGGGCTGATGCTGTTCCTGTTGTTCTGGGAAACGAGATCAAGATATCTGGTATTCATGATACCCGTATTCGTCGTTATGACGATACAAGGCATGCTTGTTGCCTTCGAGGGACTCGATAAAGCAGCGTCATATTTAAACGGAAGGCTAAAGCGGCTGAAAAACAGCAGATCAGGCGCGCCGTAAATTCTTCTTGAAATGCCTTTTGAAAAACTATATAATATTGAAGCCTGGAGGGTCATAATTTTGGCTTTTTGGGCTGCAATAAATTGTGGCGTATTTTTTACAAATTGTTCACAATTTATTAAAATGTATCTCTCATAATTGTTTTAGCGTTATTTGTTAAATGACACGAATAGCAGGGGGGAAAGAGATGATAGAAATACAGAATTTGACCAAGCGGTATGGTCAGATACATGCTGTGAACAATCTGAATTTCACTGTGGAGAAGGGTGAAATTCTTGGTTTTCTTGGCCCTAATGGGGCGGGGAAGTCCACCACCATGAATATCATTACCGGATATATACCTTCCACCGAAGGTTCGGTAAAAGTGTGCGGCTATGATATCATGGAGTCACCCAAAGAGGTGAAAAAGCGTATTGGTTATCTTCCCGAGCAGCCTCCGGTTTATATGGATATGACCGTGAAGGATTATCTGAATTTTGTCGCAGAACTGAAGCAGGTGAGCAGCAAACAAAAAAAGAGCCAGCTGAGCGACATCATGGAGCTTGTAAAAATCGGCGACCACAGGAACAGATTGATCAAAAACCTTTCAAAGGGTTATAAACAGAGGGTAGGCCTTGCGCAATCACTGATCGGCAGTCCGGAGGTTCTCATACTGGACGAGCCCACCGTGGGTCTCGATCCCAAACAGATCATAGAAATCAGAAAACTGATCAAGGCATTGGGAAAGGAACATACCATTATCCTGAGCTCCCATATCCTGCCTGAGGTCAGCGCGGTATGCGAACGCGTTGTTATCATCAATAAAGGACAGATAGCCGCAATCGATACACCTGAAAACCTTTCAAAGGGATTTGGCTCTGCTTCCAAGCTCCTAGTATCGATAGCAGGACCGAGAAGCTCCGTAGAGAACGCAATAAGGGAAATATACGGCGTCAAATATGTTGAGACGGCTGCTGAGAAAGAAAGGGAGTCTATCAGCTATATTGTCGAATCCGACAAGGAAGTCGACGTAAGAAAGCCTCTGTTCTTTGCCATGGCAAAGCTGGGCTATCCCATCATTGAGCTGAAGAGCCTCGATATGAGCCTTGAAGACATATTCCTGCAGATTGTTACTCAGGAAAAGGAGGTTGATTGATTTATGTCGGCTATATTCTGGAAAGAAGTAAAATCCTACTTTTACTCACCGATGGCGTATATACTGATTGGCTTGTTCATGCTGCTGACGTCCATTTTCTATTATCCCAATTTGCTATACGGGAGCGGTGACTTCAACAGCGTACTGTCAACAATGGGCTTCATACTGCTGTTTATCATCCCCGTGCTCACCATGAGGATACTGGCTGAGGACAGGAAAAACGGCACAGAGGTGCTTTTGATCACTTCACCGGCAAGCATTTATTCCATTGTTATCGGAAAATATCTGGCTTCCTTTTTTGTTTTCGCGGTTTTGACAGCTTTAAGCTTCATATACCCGATCATACTGCTGGCTTTCGGCGGTACCTTCACCATTCAGCTGGTGGGCGGCTATATCGGATTCCTGCTGCTGGGGGCAACATTTATTGCAATCGGTGTTTTTGCATCGTCACTGACGGAAAACCAGGTGGTCGCAGTTGTAATCAGCTTTGTATCGCTGCTGATCATGTGGCTGGCGGGCAGCTTGAGCAGTATAGTCGGAGGAGTCGGCTCCAAAATTTTGGGATGGTTCTCTCTTACGACCAGATATGAGGATTTCAACAGGGGTATACTAGGCTTGAGCCCTGTAGTGTACTACCTTAGCTTTGTAGCGGTATTTTTGTTCCTCACGGTCAGAGTTATAGAAAAAAGACGCTGGAGTCAGGGGTGATGAAAATGGAAAAAAAGAAAAAAACCAATAGCTTTTTGAATAGCAGAAACTTGAAATATGGGTCGAATTCATTTATTTTAATAATCGCTGTGGTTCTTATAGCCTTACTTGTCAACGTTCTGGTGGATATGGCAGACCTTAAGCTGGATTTGACCACAAACAAGCTGTTTTCACTGACGGATGTGACAAGGAACCAATTGAAGGAGCTGAAACAGGAAGTACAGATTATAGGCCTTTTCGATGACGGAAAAATCGGTTCCGGCAGTGAATACAAGCAAGTTACCGATTTGCTCGATTTGTACGCGAAGAACTCCAATATAAAGGTGGAATATGTTGATCCGGATAAGAATCCCGGTATCATAAAGGAACTGGACCCGGATGATACGATGGATCTTCAGAGTACGAATTTTGTTGTCAGAAGTGTTGTAAATGGCAAGGAAAAGAAGAAAAAACTGGAGTATTATGACCTATTTGCTACTGAATTCAACCAGAATACCTTCCAGACCGTAACCACCGGTTCAACGGCTGAACAGGGCTTTACCGGAGCCATCAAGTATGTAACCTCCGAAAAGATGCCCGTAGTTTACTTTACCACAGGCCATAATGAAATTGACGTGAACAGCGAATATGCTACGTTGAAATCATATCTGGACAGAAACAATTTTGAGACGAAGAATTTGAACCTTCTCACGTCAAATACGATTCCGGAGGATGCGGAACTGGTTATTGTAGCGGCTCCGAAGAGTGACATTACCATTGCGGAGAAGGATGTGCTGGAAGCGTACCTGAAAAACGGCGGCAAGGCGATTTTCATGTTTGATTACCTGGCCAGTGATCCGTCATACGATCAGTTCAACAGTCTGCTCAGCGGATACAACGTCGCCGTGAATTACGACAAGGTAAAGGAAACAAACCAGAACAATCATCTGCCCAACGATGAGTATACCATCGTAATGAATATCTCCAGCAACAGCATTATTCCGCAGGAATTCAACGCCCTGCTGAGTAATTCCAGAAGCATTGCGATTTTGAAGAACACGAAGGAATATATCACTACAACTCCGCTGATGAGCACCAGTTCGGATGCTGTCGGCGAAATGGTCACAAAATCCAGAGGAAGCGATTTGAATGGACCGCTGGATATAGCGG
>JAEZMC010000148.1 GCA_023435805.1 Bacillota bacterium
AGAAGAAAGCAATTGTTATATTCAGTCAAATACTTGTCCTCGGTATTTTCCACAAAAGAATTCCTGAGGTATTGATGAGCCCTGGATACGGAATCGAAGAATTCACCCAGTTTCTTGTTGTTTTCCAGTGCAAGGTTATACTGCGTCAGCAGGTTGTTGAAGTTGGAATTGGCGTAAATAATAAAAATCATCAAAACAAATATAATGATGACAAATGCCAAAATCAGTTTTTTTGACAAGCTCCAGCGAAAATTTTTCATCGTTTCATCATTTCCATGACCCGGGATTCATCATGTCCTCTTTATATGTATCAATATTTTCCTGGGTGACAACCATCGTTCCCGAATCATTTATCAATTTTTCTGGCTTTTTGCCGGTTCTTACATAATCACAAATCCATTGCGCGGCCTGATATCCTTTTCTATAAAAATTCTGTGTCATGGTAGCGTAAATGTCCCCATTCCTTACTCCATCCAGAGTCTGCGATATATCGTCAATTGCCATAATAGTCACTTTCCCTGCAAGTCCTTTTCTCTGGGCTGCTGTTTGGGCAGCAACACCTCCGCTTCCGGTAACGCTTACCACCAGATTGCACTGAGGATATGTGTTAAAAATGTTTTCGCATTGCTTTATGCTATTCAATAAATCAGCCCTGTCTTCTGCGATTATGAGCTTTTCGTATCCTCCGGGAGCATTTCTCAGCACTTCCTCATAACCTGCAACCATATCAAGGCCTACTTTTGTGTTTAAAGCTGCAGTCATGTATGCCGCCTTGACAGGCGTATCACCCATTTTTTTGAGAATTGCCTCTGCGCCCAGATTCCCGATTTTTTTCGGATCGGTGCCTACATAGGCAAGCCTGTGTGCACCAGGGATGTCGGAATTCACTACAACTACGGGAATACCCGCTTCATAAGCCATTTCAAGAACAGGCACCATTGCTTCCGGATCGGTTCCCTGTGTGATTATACCATCCGCCTTTTCTGCTATTGCTATTTTAATTTGTTTAATCATCTCATCAACATCAATAGCCGTCGGCCCTACCCAATCTCCCCTGAAATCAAAATCCTTTGCAGCTTCATCAAATCCATCTCTTGCAGCTTGCCATACCGGATTATCAATCAGAGGCGCAACAAATACCAGGTGGAGCTGATTATCAGCAGTTTGAACGGATTCAACCGGACTTTTCGAGCTACAGGATGAAGCCATAAACAAAAGGAATAGAAGAGCAAGTACATAAAAGCAGGCTTTTTTCATTTTTTATTCTCCTGTCATTTATTATAAGGCAAATGCGATCATTTTTAAAGTCGTCCGGTCAAAATCTTTATACTAATGAAGCCTGAAACGTATTGATTCTGGCTTTACGGACTATACACTGTTAATTATTTAATATACTCCAAATGCCGCAAGCTGAAAGAAGTGCTGTTAGGCAAATAAGGGCAAAGAACCTTTTAACCTTCCGTCTGGTTTTTTACATGTTTCCCTCCTTCAATATAATATAGAGCATAATAAAAATTATCAGGCATTTTAAAAGCAAAGTTTTGTCCAAAACTTATAAATTCCTGACAAGATCTAATTTGCAGTACCTTTAAATATGGAAGAAGGTACAAAGAAGTATAAGCCATTAAGCTCAATGTGCCTTGAGGATACAAAAAAGATGCCGGTAAAGCCTGGTGGGGTCTTGGTGGCAGGGTATTCTACAGACAAATATACTGCTAGAATAACTTATAGTTTGCAGAATATCCAAAAGATAATATAATAGAATAAATGATAAGACGGTTTCATAATTTCAAATCACTAAAATAATTAAATCATTTATCGGGAGGTCAAAATCAATGAAAAATATCCCTGAAGTAAAACTGGGCATCATATCGGTTAGCCGTAATTGCTTCCCGATATCGCTGTCAGAAACAAGACGCCATGCTGTGGCGGAAGCTTGTAAAAAGTCCGGGCTTGAGATCTATGATTGCCCAATAACAGTTGAAAATGAAAACGATGCTGTCAAATCCGTCGAAGACGTGACCAGCAAAGGCATCAATTCACTGGTGGTTTTCCTCGGAAATTTCGGACCGGAAACCCCGGAAACCCTGATAGCTAAGATGTTCAACGGTCCCGTCATGTACGTGGCGGCAGCCGAGGATTCGGGCGATTCGCTTATAAACGGCCGCGGAGATGCATACTGCGGTATGCTCAACTGCTCGTACAACCTGGGGCTCAGAAACATCAAGGCATTCATACCCGAATACCCTGTAGGCGATCCCTCCGATCTGGCAAAGATGATAGCTGAATACATACCTGTTGCGCGTACGCTCATAGGCGTTTCAAACCTTAAGATAATTACCTTCGGACCTCGCCCTGAGGATTTCCTGGCCTGCAATGCGCCAATAAAGCAGCTTTATAACCTGGGTGTCGAGATACAGGAAAATTCCGAGCTCGACCTGCTGGTGGCCTTCAACAAGCACAAGGATGACAAGCGTATTCCTGAGGTAGTTGCCGATATGGAACGCGAACTTGGTGCAGGAAACAAGATGCCCGGTATCCTATCGCGCCTCGCCCAGTATGAGCTTACGCTGCTGGACTGGATGGAAGAGGCAAAGGGAGCTCGCAAATATGCTATCTTTGCGAACAAGTGCTGGCCGTCCTTCCAGACGGAATTCGGCTTTGTTCCCTGCTACGTAAATTCACGACTGGTCTCCAGAGGTATTCCGGTATCCTGCGAAGTCGATATCTATGGAGCACTTTCCGAATATATGGGTCTGTGCGCAAGCGAAGCGCCTGTTACGCTGCTCGACATCAACAATTCCGTACCTTCCGATATGTACAAGGCTGAAATAGCAGGCAAATACGATTACAGACTGGGCGAGACCTTCATGGGCTTCCATTGCGGGAATACTCCCATATGCTACCTCAGGAATCCTGAAATGAAGTACCAGCTTATCATGAAGAGAGCGCTCGAGCCCGATACGGAACCCGATATAACGCGCGGCACGCTCGAAGGCGATATCAAAGCCGGACTGATTACATTTTACCGTCTGCAGGGAACCGCAGAAGGCGGGCTCAAGTCCTATATAGCACAGGGCGAGATACTGCCGGTCGAAACTCGTTCGTTCGGAGGCATCGGTATATTTGCCATAAAAGAAATGGAAAGATTCTATCGCCACGTGCTGATCGCAGACCGCTACCCGCATCACGGTGCCGTTGCGTTCGGACATGTCGGCAAAATTTTGTTCGACGTCTTCTCGATGCTGGGAGTTCCGACGATTTCGTACAACCAACCGAAGTCGCTGCCTTACCGCACTGAGAACCCATTCCGCTGAGAAGCTAAGCAATGGGTAAGCAAAAGGGACGGTTCTTTTTGCTCTATGTCAATAGTTGGGGTGGGGCTAAAGTAAAATAAAGTGTCTAAGATTTTTTAGCCAGTGGGTAATCGTAAGGTTGCTCACTGGTTTTGTTTTCCGATTATACATGAAAGG
>JAEZMC010000303.1 GCA_023435805.1 Bacillota bacterium
CTTTTGAACCATTTTTGTAGCGGAAGGTGCCTGCACGTTCAGCAGCTCCGACAGCACATTAATGCGCATGTAACCTTCTTTAAGGCTATTTCTGAAGATCATTTCGAGGTAATCCTCCATCGCGGGGGTAAGCAATTTTTTGTTTTGCTCCAGCAATTGATAGCCTCTTACCGTGTGGAACTTTTCAGACTCATCCATTTCGACACTTCCCAGGCGACTGAACAGTTTTGCCGCATGCAATATGATATTACAATATATTCATGAAAGCCGGTATTTATTAACGGGCGTTTGCGGCAGCCCATAAAAAAAGAGGCATCCTGGCATTCGGCTACACTAGCCGGTTACCAGCAATGCCTCACAGCGTGGGTATCAAAGCCTGCTTTTCAAATCAAGGAATCTCTCTTTCAGCAGTTCATCCGGATTATGTTCAAGGCCGGCCCTCACAGCTGTCGCTGCATGAACGGTATTGCCGGTCTTTGACATTGCATTGGCAAGATTATACCAGCCGGCGGTATCGTCCGGATTCTGCCTTAATTTGTGGATATAATAGGGCACCACCTTTCCGGCAAGGTACCGGGTGTTATCCAACGTTTCCAGCTCAAGGCCGTTCCAGCCCACCAGCTCTATGTCGTATACACCGGTCGCTTCCTCATTCCACAATGCCAGCGTGGCTTTTGATGATGATCTCATACTGCCGCGGGCCTTGTTAAGCTCCAGCATCCCGTATTTTTTGCTGAATATTTTCTTTGCATTGCCGTCTGCCAGTGAATAAGCAAACAATGTACGTGCGTTCATTCTTGATACCAGCCCCAGCAGCAGATATTGCTTGCCGTCCCCTGCTATGTCCGCGTTGTTCCTGTAATGTATGCCTTCATAATCAGGATTGCTGATCTCCGCCATCTTATACCATTGTACCTCGTCCTTTTTCAGTATCATGGTTTTTACACCCTCATTGGTTCTATACGATGTGACCAGCTCACTTCGGCTGTCACCGTCCAGATCCGCAAACTGTATTTCATCGGCATTTTCTGGAACCTGCGGCTTTAAAAGCTTTGCGCCCGGCGGAAGAAAACTGTTGACCACTGCATGATAATCAATTCTCTCCGGTTTTGCGGTAATTTGTGAGATCGTATCGTTCAAGCCTTTCATGAGAGCCTCCACAGGCTTTTTCAATGTATCCAGCGTGGGAAGTTCTATAGAAGGCAGACTCCTCGATACATTTGATATGTTCTTCCTGAAGTTGTCCGACCTGAACGTATCGGCATAATACTTGACGCTTCTGCGAACGGCTTTATCAAGTAATTCCAGTCCTGAACCCCTGGGCAACTGCATCGACATTTCCCCTTTACACAGATATTACTTCTATATATTATGCAACAGACCGTGAAAGGTTAAAGCAAGTTGCCGATATCAACCGGCATCGCATTTGTTTCCAAAATGTTCATAAAAATGAACTTTCTTTACATTTTTCGCTGGATACGATAGTATAGAATTAATGTCAAATATACTTTTTCCGGGGGGTATTGCTATGAGTAACAATCGGCCGACTATCCTCATCTGTGACGATTCTCTTCTGGTCAGAAAAAAACTGAAGGACTGCCTTGCGCAATGCGGTGATTACAATGTCCTTGAAGCAGCCGACGGTCAAACTTCCGTAGATCTTTTCAAACAGCATCATCCGGCACTGGTTTTCCTTGATATTGTCATGCCGGATAAAAACGGGATCGATGCGCTAAATGAAATGAAAGCGTTGAAAGAGGACGCAAAAATCATCGTGCTGTCCTCATCCGGTACCAGAACGCATCTGAAGGCGGCGATGGAAGCAGGCGCCTCCGATTTTATCCAAAAGCCATGGGAAATATCACAAATAGTACATATTGTTGAAAATACCTTCAAATAAGGAGTGTGATATATGTTTAGCCAATATTTTGGACATTACCTGTTAAACAATGGGCTGATCAGGCCCGAACAACTGGCTGACGCTCTGGAATATCAGCGTTCCGTGCATCTGAAGCTCGGTGTATTGGCGGTAAATGCCGGTATGATGACACCGGAACAGGTGGAACAGGTTCACAATATGCAGAAAAGGGTTGACAGAAGGTTCGGTGAGCTGGCTATAGAGCTGGGCTTCTTAACAGACGAGCAGCTTAATGTATTGCTGGCCACACAAAAACAGGGACACCTTATGCTCGGGCAGGCACTTGTCGACCGCGGCTATTTCACACTGGCAGAGCTGCAGAGGGCACTTGAAAATTATAAAAAGGAAAGCGGCATGTCAACGCGTCAATTTAATGTGATCAGAAACGATGATGCAAAGGAGATCAGTCAGATTTTCGAGAGCTACGGGGAGAACATCCTGAGCAAAACATACAGTGATTATGTGACGCTTCTTGTAAAAAACATTATACGTTTTATCGACGATAATCCGACCATTGAAATCAACAGACTCCCAACCGGGTATCAGCCCGACTGGTTCGTCCGTCAGGAAATAACGGGCAAAATCGCCATGAAGACGGCGCTTGCCTGCAAGACGCCAGTATTTGTGGAGCTGGCGGGAAAATTTGCGCAGGAAGACCTGAAGGAAGCGGATGAACTGGCACAGGCTTCAGTTGGGGAATTCCTGAACCTCCATAACGGAATATTCCTTGTCAACATGTCCAATAACGGTGTCGAGCTTGAGATGAAACCGCAGGCTGTGGAAAAGGGCTACAAGGCGGGAAATGAAGCGAAGCTTTATGTCATATCCTGCCATATGGTCTGGGGTACGTTTGATATACTGCTCGGATAAGCATGATGCGCAATAAAGGGCTGTATTCCGGTGCGATACGGATACAGCCTTTTTTAACGTATCAGAAAGTATAAGTTTTGGGGGTTCCTCCTTTACTTGTACCCTCAGAGCCCAAAAGGCCATGTAAGAAATGCTGAACAAAAAAAGCGGAACTTTCCAAATAACGTACGGCGATTGACAAGCATCCTTAAAAGTAGTTAGAATAAACAAGGATAAAGCCGTATACGGCCGCATATAAATTCAGTGGACAGCAGCGGATACTTCAGCACACGGCTTGAAAACAGCAGGGGATGCGAGTGAAAAAGTTTAAAAGAGCTTATATTGAAATTACAAATGTATGCAACCTTTCCTGCGCATTTTGCCCGGGAACGTCAAGGTCCCCCGGATTCATGAACCTCAGGGACTTTGAAGTTGTTTTGAGAAAGCTTTCAGGCTTTACGGATTATTTGTACTTTCACGTAATGGGTGAACCGCTGCTCCATCCGGAATTGGCGCATTTTCTTGAGCAAAGCGGAATATATGGCTACCGCGTGAATATCACCACCAACGGGTCGCTGGTGGGAAAGCATGAAAAAACGCTTCTGGAAAGTCCGGCGCTCCGACAGGTGAATTTTTCACTGCACAGCCATGAGGAGCAACCGGATACGGATAAACTGGAGCGATATCTGGATGGAATTTTTGATTATACAGCTCGAGCCCTGGCGAAGGGTGGCATTTATATATCCTTCAGGCTTTGGAATCTGAATTCGGACGCGGCTGACCGGTACAACAGGCATATCGCGAAAAAACTGGAGCAACGGTTCAATCCCGGATTTTCCGTGGCGGAGGCATTGGAGCATACAGGCAGGGTCAAGCTTGGCGACGGCCTGTTCCTCAACAGTGCGGAGGTATTTCAATGGCCGTCAAAAACAGCGAATGAAACCGGAAGTGCAGGTTTTTGCCTGGGCTTGCGCGATCAGATTGCCGTACTGACGGATGGAACGGTTGTGCCCTGCTGCCTGGACAGCGACGGAACCATTGCGCTTGGAAACCTATTCGAGCAGGAGCTTCCAGAAATACTGGAGAGCGAGCGCAGCAAAATTCTATATGAGGGATTTTCCGGGAGGCATGCCGTTGAGGAGTTGTGCAGGAGATGCGGTTACCGAAGCCGGTTTTCATAAAGGGAATGATTGTTTATAATATGATATAAGCTATAGGACAAAAAACAGGCTGTATGCGGTTTGGGAGGAATATACATGCAGGAATGTATTTGCAGCAGTTGCAGGAATTTAAAGGGTGTAACGGATGAAAACGGCGCAGTGGAAGTGTTTGAATGTGAATACGGCTATCCTTCGGATGCATGCGAACAGTGTGAAGCCGGGGAATGTGAGCTTACCTGTACGCATTATGTTTCCGATGAAGAGCAGGCGGAGCCGGTGGTCGTCAAATGTTCCACCTGCGGCAGGGAGCTTATGCAGGTATGCAGCAATGATGAAGAAGGCAGCGTTCAATGCATCAATTGTTATCTGAGTAATTTTACGAAGTAAAATTGCCTGGCAATATGATTTAAGCCTTATGATGTTGGAGGAGTCAATGCTTCGTACATTTTTCTGGTATGCGGCAGGCTGGACATACCTTTTAGTAACAATGCCGGCATTAATGCGGGTCAAGTATCTGCAAAAACGTGGCAGACTGACGGAGAGGGACAAATTTGCCAACAGCTTCAGCATGATGCTTGCAAGAGGTCTATTCTATCTGACGGGCTCCACTGTTGAGGTAATGGGTATTGAAAATATTCCCGAGGACTGCCCCGTACTTTTTGTCAGCAATCACCAAAGTCATATGGACAGTGCCATTATTCACGGTTTTATCAAGACGCCCAAGGGTTTCATAGCAGATAAGGAAGTAAAAAACATCCCCATCCTGCGCGCGTGGATGAAGCATATAAAATGCATCTTCATTGACAGGGATGAAAAGCGCAACAATATCCGCAGCATGGAGGACAGCTTGAGAATATTGCAGGAAGGCCATTCCATGGTCATCTATCCCGAATGGAAGCTGGTTGACAGGGAACTACCGGGAAGCTTCAAAAAGGGCTTTGTCAAGCTGGCAGTAAAAGCGGAAGTACCGATCGTACCGGTCACAATGGTGAATTCTTTCAGAGTCATGTCCAGAAAAGGTACCCAAATCAGGTCAGTATCTGTGAAATGCATCATATCCCAGCCTGTTTATATTGCCGCTTCCGAGCAAAATGACGAAAACAGGCTGGCCAATAAAATAAAAAATATCATTGCAGAACAGCTGAAATAAAGAAACAGAAAATGCTGCTGTACGGTATGTAAAGCTATTATATGCTGTTACATGGGTGTACTGTGTCAAAAAACCGGCACGATTTCACGTGCGTATAAATTTCATCTTGTTAATCACCTAAAATTATGATATACTGTTGCGAATTTAATAGAGTTGGATTACGGTTGGACGAATGTAACATTCGCTTTCAAGAGTAGTATGGCTTCTGGGGTGGGAAGCTCGTTAGTTGCGAGTTTCACACCTTTTTTTATATGCCTGTAGCAATTTTATGGTAATAAAGGAATTTGTTTAATCCATCAGTAAACGCTGGATACTTTAAGCTCAAATATAAATGTTAGATTTATTGAATACAGCAACATAATTATATTGTTCGGAAAGGAAAATAAAACATGAAGATAATAATCATTGGTGACGGTAAAGTGCGCCCCTGCGTTCTGGAAACGGGTGATTATATAAAGGGATTATCAAATGGTTTTTAAATTGTTTTTGAATAATTTCAGGAAATTATATTATCTTGTTAAAAAATAAAAAAATGAGGCGGTTTCATGCAATTTTTACTTTTAATTTTAGGACTGGTTATGATTATAAAGAGCGCGGATATCTTGATTGATTCCTCATCTAGAATAGCATACAGATATGGGGTTTCTTCTTTTATTATCGGTATTACTGTTGTTGCTTTCGGAACCAGTGCCCCCGAGCTTGCAGTGGGGATTGTGTCAGGCATAAACCATACAAACCAGTTGGCGCTGGGGAATATCATTGGAAGTTCCATGTCAAATATTGCCCTTATTGTCGGTTTGGCAGCAGTTATTTTTCCTTTAGAAGTAAAAGATACCGTATTAAAACGGGAGCTTCCTATATTATTTGTTGTTCAAATTGCTCTAGGAGCAATGATATTCATAGATGGGCAGTTATCAAGAGTTGAGGGGCTTATTCTAATAAGTGCGTTTGTGTTATTTATGATCTATATATCCAGGGATGCCAGAAAATCAATCAAAATACAGATTGACACTGAGGGCGACATCGATACCGACAACGACGGAAATGGGCTGTCTTCACAACCGGATAACGAACAGAAAAATACCGGGCTGATTAAATTATGGTGCTATTCGTTCATGTCTTTGCTGGGCCTTTTTATAGGGGGAAAATTGACGGTAGATAGCAGTACGCAGATCGCACAAAGCTTTGGATTAAGCGAAACGCTGATAGGTTTGACGGTGGTGGCCCTTGCCACAACTATGCCTGAGCTTATCACAAGCATAGTAGCGGCGAGAAAAAAAGAACCGGAGATTGTGCTTGGGAATTGTATCGGAAGCAATATTTTTAATATACTTCTCGTATTGGGTTTCTCCTCCGTAATTTCTCCAATTCCCTCAGACAGCGACCTCTGGATGGAAGTGATTACAATGCTGGTACTCACCTTTTTTATATTTGTCATGTCATTGTTCCACAAAAAGCTGAAAAGGCTTACAGGGATTTTCCTGCTTACGGGGTACGTCGTCTATATTGCTTTCAAAATCATATCTGCCTTAGGATAATAAAGTGTTTTCAGGACCTTTTAATAAAGTAATATAATGAGCCTAATATATCAGTTCATTATTTGGTGAAATATTAATGAGATAGGGGGAATATCTACGGGAAATATGGGTCCGTAAATTTGCCGTGCACGTATTCATAAAGGCTATTCATATGATAAGATACAGCCTTATAATGGAGTGTTGATGAATATGTTCAGGAGCACGGGTGCCGGAAAACGTCTGATCAAGCTGGTTGAGGCATTCAACAAGGATGGGTTCGAAATCGCCAGGGTCGTTACATATCACGGGAAAACAGGAGTTGCTGCCGTGAGCAGATCGGCAGTAAACTATGATACCGGCAGGGCCAAAAAAGCCTATTATCTTGAGGGAAATGCCTATGAAACAGGATATCTGATGGGATGCCTGGCGGCTGAAGAAGTTGAAAGAATGGCCATGGATTTTGCTGACAAGGTGGTATTTTCTTTTATCGGCTGCAAATCGCTGGAGAAGATAAAACTGGTCCAGGAAGCGCTGATCCGCATTATTTACAAGCTTTCAAAAAAAGCCTACCAATCGCTGCAGCCGGAAATACAGGATGAAATACAGGGCTTGTATGACGGCTGCCAGAGCCGGAGCAGCAATTCACGCGTGGATATGGAACACCTGATTGCGTTAAATATCGGAATCGATACGATTTGCTCCATGCTTTACCCGGGAATTCTGCTGAAGCGTGAAATGTCTGACATACAGCCTGAGGATTTTCATGTGCCGCTGATGTGCAACGCCTTTACCGTAAGCGGCAAGTCCGCAGGAGGAGGCTGCTATTTTGCCAGGGACTTTATGTTTCCTACCGCGGACGTTTTTCAGGACACCGCCGCCATGATCCTGTACCGTCCCGAGAATGCCGGAGGCAAGACGGAAATCCCGTTTGTCAGCATCAGCGCGCCCGGTATCATAGGCAGCATATCGGCAATGAATCTGGAAGGTGTTGCACTCGGGGTGAATATGTCGCCCGGGGCCAACTGTGATCCCGGTCATGTCGGAACAAACTCACTCCTGCTGGTCAAAATGTGCGCACAGCACTGCGGAAGCGCCGAGGCAGCTGTGGACCTGATGATGGATACTCCAAGAGGCGTTTCCTGGAACTACATTATCGCGGACGGGAAAAATGAACGGTCCTGTGTTGCAGAAGCAGGCACGTCCGGCCCGGCACCCGATTTTACACAGATTCCCCCCGAAGCATACCGAGCTTTGCTTCCGGACAGGGAATTCATTGATGCCCACTCCTCCGGGCCGTACAGAAACGGCATCATGGTCCGATGGAATGACTACAGGTATCCGATGGAGTACCTGGACTTCAATCACGGCCTGTGGGACCGGTATTGTGAAAGAAACCATTCCGGCAATGTAATCGAACCCGGCGCTTTTTCAGAATCCGGATATATTAATCCGACCGGACTGGAAAAAAACTGCCCATCCTCTTTTTACTTTGCTCCACAGAGAGAAGAAAGCGATGAAATACTCATTGCAACAAATCATTATATCCTGCCCGAAATGCGTTTCTTTGCCATGCACGAGTGGACGGAAAGCCTGATCGGGGGCAGGGTGAACGACATACAATGGCGCTATGATGAATTGAACGGGATGATGCGCGAAATGTTGAAGGAGCGCGGCAGCATCGGTCTTGAGGAAGCACGGGCGCTTGCGGGCTTCCTGTCGCCGCAGGGCAGGCACGCGGGCTATTATTCCGGCAATCCCAGAAGCAAGGACGGCAGAGAGATACGCATCGAAGGCTGTACATCCGTGTTCGACCTGAAAAACAGGATAGTGGAGAGCCATTATGGATATTATGGCGATCAGTGGGTCAGGCTTACTTTGCCCCTGTATTTTTCCCAGGGATAACCCGGAAAAGCGGTCGGTGCGTTTCAGGCCAGCGCCCCGTATTACAAGTTTCGTATCAGCTGCCTGTAGAAGCTGACAACACCAGCCATGCTTTCTATCGATATACACTCGTTATTGCCATGAATTTTGTTCATATCGATGGTTTTCAAGCGGTACGGAGAGAACCGGAAGATATTGCTGCAGACGCTTTCATACTTGATGGAATCCGAGCCGCCGAGCATGATGTACGGTGCCGGCAGCGCATCGGGAAAGACCTGGTGGATGGATCTTTCAATGGTTTTGAATGCACCTGACTCTTTGGAGGAAATCGCCGACGGGCTGTTGTACCGTATGATCTCCACCTTGATATCCAATCCTCGCAATACCTGATGAATATGCCTGAGAAGCCCCTCCTTCGT
>JAEZMC010000322.1 GCA_023435805.1 Bacillota bacterium
GCAGGTACATATTCTCCTTGTCGATTACTTTTGATCCGGTATTGACACGCTTTGGAAGGGACTTGCCCTGGATGGCATCCAGAGCATATTTGATACCCAGGTATCCCATGCTGAACGGGTTTTGAACCACAAGCGACTGTATAACATCCTTTTCCATGTAGCTGATTTCCTCCGGCGTGCTGTCAAAACCAATGATTTTTACTTTGCCCGCCAGGCCCAGCTTATCTATTGCACGGGCTGTTCCGGTGGTGCCGTAAGCATTGGTGCATACTATGGCATCGAGCTCGGGATATTTTTCAGTCAATTCTACAGTCAGCTGCTCAGCGGTTTTTTCGTCGGAATTGCAATATACTGAAGCAAGCACCTGAATCGACGGGTATTTGCCAATCACCTCATAAAGGCCTTCGTCCCGCTGATCTGAAGAAGCGGCTCCCTTAATAAAGCTCATCACGGCAATCCGACTGTCCTTTCCGACCTTATCGATCAGGGACTCTCCCAGCACTTTACCGGCATCCACATTGTCCGTACCGATAAAGCTTTCCTTTTTATTGGAATGAATATCGGAATCTATAACAATAAGCGGTATATTTGAGGCTACAGCTTTTTCGGCCACGGGCACCAGCCTGGTATAATCGCTTGCTGCCAGCACCAGGGCATCTGTATGACTGCGGATAGCCTCATCAACCATCCGGATCTGCCCGTCAATATCCTTTTCTTCAGACGGCCCTTTAAAATCAATTTCCACGCCGAACTCCTTACCGGCAGCCTCAGCGCCCATTTTAACCACCGCCCAGAAATCGGCGTCCCATTTTTTCACAATCACGCTGATATGGATTTCATTATCACGCGAGTTCAGCTCATTGCGTGAACATCCGGCTGATGGCATAAGCATGGCGATGGCCAGTATGCTTGGAAGCAATCTATGAGATAATTTCATTTTTACCTCCGTTTGATGTGTCATCCGATGGAATCCGGATGATCACAGTCGTACCCACGTCAAGCTCGCTCTGGATTTCAATACCATATTCGGATCCATAACAGAGCTTGATTCGCTCATTCACATTTTTCAGACCGACTCCGCCGCTGTGGGCGGTTTTCGATTCGTTTTCCAGTATGCTCTTCAGTATTTCCGGCTTGATGCCGTATCCGTTATCCGATACACGAAATACGGTATTGCCGTTCTCAATGGATGCGGATATTCTTATTTCGCCTTTTTCCTGGATATGGCTGATTCCATGATAAATCGCATTTTCAAGGATGGGCTGCAGGATCAGCTTCAGTGTTTTCTTTTGCAGCACGTTTTGCTGAACCTCAAAGGAGTAATCGAACTTATCCTTGTAACGTATTTGTTGAATAACCAGATAACTGGTAGCATGATCTATTTCATCTGCTACCTGTATAATTTCATTTCCCTTGCTGATACTGACTCTGAAGAATTTTGCCAGCGCGGATACCATGGTCGTAACGCCTTCGTAATTCCGGTTTTCATTCATCCATACGATGGAATCCAGCGTATTGTATAAAAAATGCGGATTAATCTGTGCCTGAAGCGCCTTGAACTCACTTTTCCGCTTGGCCTCCTGCTCGCTGATGATCTGGTCCATCAGCTGCCGGATTCTCGCCACCATGATATTGAATGATTTGGATAGATGCTTGACCTCGTCCTCCCCCTTGACATCAAGATGAATGTCCAGGTCTCCGTTTTCAACCCTTTTCATCTGCCTTTCCAGGCGCTTGATGGGCAGCGAAATCTTTGCCGATATGAACATGGATGCAAGAATGGCAAAGGTGATGCCGAACAGCGATATGAAAACTGCAAAGTTGCTCAGATTCCTTTTATTTGCTACAAGCTCGTCCACATAGCTTATTCCGATCATTTTCCAGTTGGTGAAGCTGATGTTTTTTACGGTCATGATCCTTCTCTCACCCTGAAAATCATCGAAATAGGAGCCGGGGCTCTTGCTGAGAGCATCGGCGATATTCTCATTTTTCAGGCCTGCATACAGGATCTGCTGCTGCGGATGATAAATGATGTTCCCGGATTGGTCGACGATGTAAATGTACCCCCGTTTTCCGAGGCTTACCTTTTGGCAGAGCTGTTCTATGGCGCTGAAGTTCATGTCAACCATGGTGACCCATGTAACAGGACGGTCTTTTTCGTAAAAAGTTACGCTGCGGCATAACGAAACGACCCATGGGCGTTTACCGTCGAAAATCCTCTGTACATGGGGAGGAACAAAAATGTAATCAATCGGCCTGTCGACAGCGTTCCCGAACCAATCCTGCTCCGATGCCCGGAAATTTTTGTTGTAATTGCCGGATGGCGTGCTGAGCAACAGGTTGCCGGTGTCTGTAAAGACCGCGATCGTGACGATATCCTTTCGGATCCTTGCTGTTACATCCATCAGGCCCGTAAGATTATTTCGGCTGTTGTAGTCGCTGCTGTTGAGATTGCTCCTGATCAGATCGGATATTTCCATCATGCCCCTGAGGTAGGAGTCCAGATTGAGGTTGACCTGATCCATGATTTGCTGGGTACTGAAAGCAGCGTTTTTTTCCGCATTGTCGGAAAACATCCCATACAGGGCCAGACTGATAAATATCATGGACAGCAGTGTTACTGCGGTAAAAGACAAGGTGATGACAGACTGGATGCTGGTCACCTTAAAGGTGTTCTTCAAAAAGCCGTAGATTCTTTTCAAAACCGAGGGCAGTCTTTTTCTCAAGCTCATGACCCCTTTTTCTGAAGAATTTGATTCCTGTATTCCCGCGGAGACATACCGAAATTCTTTTTAAAGAAATAACTGAAATAGTTGATATCGGGATAGCCGATTTTTTCTGCGACTTCAGAGGTTTTCAGATCCGTATTGCCCAGCAGCTCCTTAGCCGCTTCCAGCCGGATGCCCACCAGATATTTCAGGAAAGTGACACCGGCTTCTTTTTTAAATATCATGCTCAAATAGGAGGAACTGATGTGCAGGTGGCCGGCAACCTTCTGGATGCTCAGGTCGTCGTCGCTGTAATGGTTGCGGATGTAGTCCTTGGCTTTCTCGAGAAGCATTTCCGTCGTGTTTTGCCGTGAATTGGAAATATGCTTCATCAGCTTGATGCAGATTTCTTCCACCCAGCTGCGGACTTCGTACAATGTTTTAAACTTGAACAGTTCTTCATACAGGCTGGTGCCGAAACCGAAAATTTCCCCCGTATCAAACTGAAAATCCCTTGCGAGCCTGCTGATAGCCGCTGCAATTTCGATCAGGTACAGCTGGTATTCCTTAAATGAGGCCTTCATGCCGGAGATATCGCTGAAAAGCATCTCCACTGCTGCAGCGACATCCTTTTGCGTTCCGAATTTGATAGCGGAAACCAGCGCTCTTTCCCTGGCTTCGTCAAACACAACCATGTCGGCAGTTTGCGGTTCGAGGTCCTCTATGAATATGACCTTGCTTCCGCCGATTACAAGCTGGTAATCGAGTGCGTTAAGGGCCGTTTTATAGGAACTCTTCAGCTTGACCAGAGAGGTGCAAATACTGCCAAGGCCTATGGTAACACTTATTTTCAGGTACTTTTCAACGTTCTGCCGTATTTCTTCCAGCACCGAGAAGGATCTGTTCAGGATCGCATCCTTGTCATGACTCGTAAAGCTCATCAAGATGACGAGATTCTCGTCATGATAGAAAATTTCCCCCAGCGAATACTTGGACAGGATCTCGGCTGAGATATTCTGTACGGCGAATTTTACCAGCTCCGTGTCATTTTCCTCAAAAACGTTTTTCTGAAAACTGTTGGGGTCGATATTTGCTACAGCGACCACAAGAGTGCTTCCGTTTAATTGAAGGCCGAAGGAGGCGACCCTCCGCTCAACCTCCTTTTCCTCCGGACGGCCCGTCACCAGAAGTGTAAGAAACTTGTCGCGTATAACGGGAAGGCTTTCATTATAATGCCTGCGCAGCATTACAATATCCTCTTTTTGAGCGATCTCTTCATCGATCTGGTTTTTTAATTTTTCCATCAGCTCGTCAATATCTTTGGGAAGTACGGGCTTCAGGATATAGTCGGCTACGCCGTATTTTATCGCCTGCTGCGCAAACCTGAAGTCATCAAATCCTGTCAGAATGACGGTTTTTACGGTCGGATAACTGTCCTTGAGAATGGATGCCAGCTCCAGACCGTCCATCAGCGGCATGGTGATATCGGTTATGACAACGTCGGGAATGTTTTCTTCGATCAGATCCAACGCTTCTCTTCCGTTTTCCGCCTCGCCGGCAATCTCAAAATTAAATTTGCTCCAGTCGATTTTTTGAATAATTCCCTTCCGGACTTCTTCCTCGTCATCGACGATGATCAACTTATACATCAAGTCACCCCTGCCGTCATTCAAGAATAGTATCTGTATACGAAACGACTTTCACGCACAACATGCTCTGGTTCGAAAGTTTTTTGGATGGCTCATATTTGGAGCCGTTATGTCTGCTCAGATTAAAATAAAAGAGTTTGTAAGTATTTATTTTACTATTAGTCCCAATGTTTTGCAAGTGACAGCTGAACGAGTATGAAGGAGGAGCCCGCCGAACAATGACGGTGCTTTATTTCTTCCACTTTGCCAGTGCGTCGGCCAGAGAGGAGTTGATGCCCTCATCCTCCTGACGGCTCAGGAACCGGCCGACCTCTTTCTTGTTGACTGCCTGGCCCTTTCGTTTGTTGAAGGCTTCCAGCTTTTCGCGGTAGCCGCAGGCACAGAAGAAACCCTTGTTTTCCCCCTCGCCCCGGATTTCCATCTTCTTGTGGCATTCCGGACAGCGGGCATTGGACAGCATGGACAGGCTCTTGCGGTAACCGCATTCCCTGTCCTGGCAAACCAGCATTTTCCCCTTTTTCCCGTTTACCTCCAGCAGGTACTTTCCGCATTCCGGGCATTTTTCACGTGTCATGTTGTCATGCCTGTAGGAGTCTGTGCTGGCGATGACGCTGGACACCAGTTCTGCTGCGTAGCCCTTCATTTCGTTTATAAATTCTCCGGGACTTGCCTTGCCCCTGCTGATCAGCGCAAGCCGCTGCTCCCACTTTGCAGTAAGTTCGGCGGATTTAAGCTCAGACGGAACCATGTCGATCAACTGGATCCCTTTGGAGGTAGGATGGATTTCCTTACCCCTTCTTTCCATATAAAATGAGTTGAACAGCTTTTCTATGATATCCGCCCTGGTAGCAGGCGTTCCAAGGCCGCCGGTTTTGTCCGCCATTTCCCGGAGGGCTTCGTCCTCTATAAACCTGCCGGGATGCTCCATGGCGGTAAGCAGTGTTGCTTCCGTATACCTGGCGGGTGGCTTTGTTTTGCCGTTGACAAGCTGAACGGAATCAAGCTTCAGCCGGTCTCCCTTTTTTACTTCCGGGAGATTCTGGTCCTGCTCCTGGCCATATGATGAATCCGGACCGTCCAAGCCGTCGTTATATTGTGCGCTGCCGGTTTCTCCTTCATAGACCGCCTTCCAGCCCTTCGACCTGACAATTTTGCCTCCGGCCGTGAAATACTCGCCATTGACATTTACTTTAACAGTAGTTTGCTCATATTCATAAGGCGGACTTAAAACGGCAATAAATCTTTTTACAATCAGATCAAAAATATTGCGTTCCTCACGATCCAGTCCACCCAGGTTTACAAATTGCTCAGTTGGAATAATGGCATGGTGATCGGTGACCTTGCTGCTGTCAACGAAGCGTCTGGTGATGCGCGGCTTGTTTCTCAGCAGCATCCGGGCCGCTTCGGCGTAAGGGCCAACAGAGATGCTTTTCAAACGCTCGGTCAGCGTAGGCACGATATCCTCTGTGATGTGCCTGGAATCCGTTCGCGGGTAGGTGACGAGCTTATGTGTTTCATAGAGCTTTTGCATAATGCCGAGGGTCTGCTTGGCGGAATAACCGTATTTGCGGTTGGCATCGCGCTGGAGCTCCGTCAGATCGTAGGCAAGGGGAGGCTGCTCCTCTTTGGCCTCTTTCTTCACTTCTGCCACTTCGCCCATGTGACCCTTTACCCGGAGAGCAATCTCGTCTGCCTGCTGTTTACTGAATAATCGGGTCTGACCGCTGTTTTTATCCTGCCATTGTATAGAAAATCCGCCTGCATTTGCCCGGATGGTCCAGTAATCCTTCGGCACAAACCGTTTGATTTCGTTCTCCCGCTCAACTACCATAGCCAGCGTGGGAGTTTGCACCCGGCCTGCCGACAGCTGCGCATTGTGCTTGCAGGTCAATGCCCGTGTCACATTCAATCCGATGAGCCAGTCTGACTCCGCGCGGCATTCTGCCGACTTGTACAGGTTGTCGTACTCCCGGCTGGGCTTCAGATTGTTGAAACCGTCTTTGATCGCTTTATCGGTCTGTGAAGATATCCATAACCGTTTGACCGGCTTGGCAAAACCCGCCTTCATAATGATCCATCTGGCGACGAGCTCGCCCTCACGGCCCGAATCGGTGGCGATTACCAGCTCGTCCACATCAGGCCGCTTCAGCAGGCTTTTTACGATACTGAATTGTTTGGCGGTTTCCCGGATGACTACGAGTTCCATTTTTTTCGGAAGCATGGGGAGCGTCTCCAGGCTCCAGGTTTTGTATTGTTCCCCATATGCCTCGGGATCGGCCAATGTAACCAGATGCCCGAGCGCCCAGGTGACGATATATTTATTTCCGGTAAGGCAGCCGTTACCGCTCTGGTTGCAGTTCAACACCTTGGCCAGATCTCTTCCGACGGAAGGTTTTTCGGCTAGCACAAGTATTTTGCCCATGCACGTTCCTCTTTTCAAATAACCTGTTATTGCTGACACAATAACACATTATCCAGGTGAGGTCAACGGTTGGGAAGCATTGGCTGTATCAGGGGCCGGACATTTTGTCATATAAGTAGCGGTGGGCGTATGTAAGCTGTGGCTTTGTAAAAACAAAGCCATAGCAGTAATTTAGAAACCAAACGGGCCGCCGAAGGGTGTAGGAGAAAATTCACGATGGAAAATGTGGTGATGGAAATGGTGATGGAAATGGTGGTGGAAATGGTGATGATGGAAACCGCCAAATCCGTCAAATCCGTCAAAACCTCCAAATCCGCCGAAGGGCATCATGCCGCCAAAGGGCATGCCAGGCGGGTCATCCATCATACAGGGATTGTAATATGCTGTTGGAGCAACGTTTTCCGCCATAAAAAAACCTTCTTTCATAGAGTACTGTTACTGTATGGGCTACTGTATTTTATGAAGGGCAGATTTGAATGGTTACAGTAATAGGAATTATGTAAGGCTCTCAGGTGGCGCGGGAGATGTGTAAAAAAGGACGGTTCCTGTTTATTCCTGACTGCACGCTAAACAAGAACCGTCACCTTATTCGTTACCTTATTATAGATCCTTCTGTGCCCGGCAGCAGGCGGAAGCCATTCCCGCAGGCTGGAGATCCGTCACTGCTGCTGTTTATTGATGCTCATGCCTTTTCCGGGTTCCCCGATGTTCGATCAGCCCAAAATGGCTTTCAGATCGGCATCTGCGGTAGTAGTCGGTCTCAGGCCGAACTTTTCCACAAGAACATTCAATACGTTGGCTGAGAAGAAGGCAGGGATTGTCGGTCCGACATATATATTTTTGATGCCAAGAGCCAACAGTGTAAGCAATATGCAGACAGCCTTCTGCTCGTACCATGACAGAACCAGCGTCAGCGGCAGCTCATTGACGCCGCAGTTGAAAGCGCTGGCAAGTGCGACGGCTACCTGTATGGCAGAGTAAGCGTCGTTGCACTGACCCATGTCCATGATCCTGGGCAGTCCTCCGATTTCTCCCAGATCCAGGTCGTTGAAGCGGAATTTACCGCAGGCGAGTGTCAGAATGACCGTATCCGCGGGAGTCTTTTCAACAAATTCCGTATAGTAATTTCTGCCGGGCTTTGCGCCGTCACAGCCTCCCACCAGAAAGAAGTGCCTGATGGCGCCATCCTTTACAGCCTTGATTACTGTTTCGGCAGCTCCAAGCACGGTATTGCGGGCAAAGCCTGTTGTCAGAACGCTGCCGCCGTTAATGCCGGTAAAATGTCTGTCCTCCGGCCAGCCGCCAAGCTCCAGCGCCTTGTTGATGACCGGTGAAAAATCCTTTTTCCCATTATTGTCGTGAATGTGTACCAGCCCCGGATATGCAACGACAGCGGTTGTAAACACCCTGTCCGAATAGGAGGCTTTCGGCGGCATCAGGCAGTTGGTGGTAAAAAGGAATGCACCCGGAACGTTGCTGAATTCTTTTTGCTGATTCTGCCATGCCGTACCGAAGTTACCCTTCAGGTGGCCATATTTCTTTAATTCAGGATACCCGTGTGCAGGCAGCATTTCGCCATGAGTGTATATGTTAATACCCTTACCCTCCGTTTGCTCGAGCAGCTGCTTCAGGTCATGGAGATCGTGTCCGCTGACAACAATGAAGGGACCTTTTACAACGTCGGTGGAGACCTTCACGGGCACGGGATGGCCGTAAGCGCCGGTATTGGCTTCGTCCAGAAGCGCCATGCACTTCAGGTTGACCTGTCCGAATTCCATCAGCAAGCTCAGCCATTCGTCCACCGAATGTTCTTCACCAAGCGCCTTCATTCCCTTATAGAACCAGGACGTTACTTCAGGATCCTCTTTACCCAGAACATATGCGTGCCAGGCGTAGGCCGCCATTCCGCGCAGCCCCAGCAGCAGTGTGGAACGCAGTGAAACGATATCACTGTCTCCTGTCCAGAGTGTCTCGACAGCCAGGTCATCCGCTCCGCCGAGTCTGGCCTTTTCTGCTGCGACCGACTGCATCAGCTCTTTTAAACGGTCAATGTCAAAATTGACGTTTGTAATGGTGGTAAAAAGGCCCTGCAGCATCAATTCAGCAGCCAGTTTTCCAGGCTTGCCCGATTTTTCCGCCGTTCTTGCCAGTCCAACCAGTGCGCAGGTCAACTCGTCCTGCCCATTGGAAACGACAGCACTCTTTCCGCATGCCCCCATTGCAGTGCAGCCCTTGCCTCCTACGGTTTGTTCGCACTGAAAACAAAACATTTCACTCATATACCGAATGCCTCCTATTTATTTTTTACTGGGAATTTGAAATATAATTACCCAGTTACTGTTACATGACACGCATATTATAGTATAATGTACATACAAAATCTGTAGCCATGGTTACGAAAACAGGAAAGGTGATCCAAATGAATCAAAAGATGACCAGTGCCGCCGCAAGCTGTCCGCTGTTTGAAAAGCTGCTGCCTGAAGAACTGTCGGCTCTGTTGGAATGTCTCAATCCAAGGCTCCGGGAGATGAATAAAAACGACATTGTCAATATCGCTGGCGAACCGTTCGACGGGATCGGCATTGTGCTGTCCGGACAAGCGGCGGTGGTGAAGGAAAGTGCAGATGGCAACAGGGTAATATTGGCCATGCTGAAACCCGGAGAGCTTTTTGGAGAAATGGCTGCATTTTCGGGCAGCGATAAATGGCCTGCAACAGTGGTGGCTCAGACATCATGTACCGTCATGTACATAC
>JAEZMC010000342.1 GCA_023435805.1 Bacillota bacterium
GAGATCCCAAAGCAGTACACCTGCTTGGTACAGTGCAGCGTTTCTATACCGGAGGTAAAAGCAAAACGGTGCTCTGCATGGCAAGACTCCAATCGGCTTCTTCGGATGGAAGTGCACAGGCCGTCCTTTTATTCGATTTTGAATACAGCCTGCTGTCGGATTTTATCGGCAGTTCTGAAGAAACCGGAAGTAAGGCTGCGGAAAAGCTGATCCTGGATTTCGAGGGGAACGTGTTATACAGCCGCAACCCCGGCAAGCTTACGACCTCTGCAGACGAAGCGGTTATTGCTGCCGTCGAAAATGTGGATAGGGGCTTCAAACGAATTGCATATGCCGGTGTAAGCCATTACATGACATATGTGCGTTACCCGGATCTTTCATGGACCTTTGTCACGCTCAATCCCGCCTCTGAAGTTTCGGAGCGGCTTTGGCTCCGCAATCCTGTGATGGTCATTTGCATGCTTGCCTTTCCATTTATTTTGTTGATCTATCTGATATTTTCCCTTAAGCTTTTAAAACCCATAAACGAACTTACAGCCGTAATTTCGGATTATGAAAACCAACTGCCCGGTGTAAGCGGTCAAACACTGCTTTTTCGGGAGAAGCTGCCTCGCGCCGGTATGAACAATCTCTCCGATATTGATTTCTTTATCAATAAATTATACAGTATAAAACTCAAGCAAAAGGAAGCGGAGCTCAATTCACTGCAGAATCAGATCAATCCCCATTTTCTTTACAATACGCTGGAATCGATCAGGGGAGCGGCTTTATACCATGGCATACACGATATTGCCGCCATGTCCAAGGCGTTGTCTCTGCTTTTCCGGTACAGCATCAGCGACCACGTACTCGTGTCCATAAGAGAGGAACTGCAGCACCTGGATAACTACATGTCCATTCAGAATTTCAGGTATGAGAATAAATTCGAGCTGATATACACCATCCCCCCCGAGCTGATGAACTATAAAATCCTTAAGCTGACGCTGCAGCCCCTTATAGAGAATTCCATCAAGCACGGTCTTGAAATGAAGCTGGGAAAAGGGGTTATAAAGCTTGAAATATTCGTGCTGGACAATAATATCAAAATAATGGTTTCAGACGACGGTTCCGGTATGCCGCCCAAAAAGGTGGAGGAGCTCAACCGGTCATTGGCAAATGAAAAGGTTCTCAATGAAAGCAACACATTGAATACCGGAATCGGCGTTAAAAACGTAAACTCCCGTATAAAACTGTATTTCGGCGGGCAATACGGGCTTAAATTCAGGGAATCTCTTGTTGGTACCACTGTAGAAATCACACTCCCTGCCGTGACGGAGAATTAGGAGGATCTACTTGATGAAACTCATTATTGCAGATGATGAAAAATGGGTCAGAGCTACAGTCAAAACGCTGATACCCTTTGAAAAACTGGGCATTACGCTGGCCAGTGAGGCCACAAACGGTATAGAGGCACTGGAACTCTGCAGGCTGCACGAGCCGGACATTTTGCTGACCGACATTATGATGCCGGGCTTAACCGGGCTGGAGCTGATCCGGGAACTGAGGAGTCTTCTTCCGCAGCTAAAGATTGTAATCATCAGTGGTTATAGTGATTTCGAGTATGCAAAAACGGCAATGAAATACGGTATAAAGGACTATCTGCTCAAGCCGGTTGAGGAATCCGAGCTGGTCCAGGTTCTGGAAAGAATTGTCGCCGAGTTCGGAGAACAGGCACGTTTACTGGAAGCCAAGGAATCTGAGGAGGAGCAGTATAAAAAAGCGCTGCCTGTTATGCGTGAAGCTTTTCTTAACCAGCTGATCTCCCCGAACAGCATGACAGCGGACAATATCCGGAGCGAATGTCAAAAATACGGCATTCTGTTGACAGCCGGCAGCTTTTCGGTATGCGTTATTTCACCGGATGACACGGTACTGAAAGGAGACCGTAACAAAGGTGATTATTACAGACTTTTAATCACGCGGGTCATGAAACGGTATGCAAGCGCCGTTACTTTCCCGGTTGCCCATGACAAAACCACACTTGTTTCCATATTGAACTCCGAGAACGGGACGGAAGGCACAGGCAGGGCGTTTCGCATCGGCAACCGCTTATTGCATAAAAGGCTGGGGCTCAGTATTTCTGCAGGTGTCAGCAATCCGACCCGTCAGCTGTGCATGCTGCCCGAGCTTTATGCAAAAGCTTGCGAGGTTCTGGAGGCAAGGTTTTGGGAGGGCAGCGGCATTCTGGCATTCCACCGTCCGGGCTACCTGACCGATGACGTGAAGCTGTCTCTCTCGGAAGATACACTCAACAAGATCATATTGAATTTCAAGCTTTCAAATTTGCAGACGGCTCTGTCCTATGTCAGCAGCGTATCCGAGTCACTGTACCTGAACCGCAACATCAAGCCGGCATTTGTAAGGGAATTTTTCTGGCAGTTCATTCAGTCCGTCATGATCCTGCTGAACATACAGCTTCCCTTTATCCGCCATGAGACAATGGTAACAGGAGAACAGCCTTATGAGCGGATTAAAGGAACCCTTTTCATGAGCGGCCTCGAGTCCTGTGTAAAAGTCCTTCTGGAGCATATATTCAATTTCTACCACGACAAAAATCCGATGGACAATATTAATCTAATTGAGAATGCCAAAAAAATCATTGAAAGCAATTTTGCAGGTGACCTCAGCCTGGAGCAGGTGGCAAAGCACGTTCACCTCAGTCCGGCCTATCTCAGCGAGCTATTCAAGAAAGAAACCGGCATGAGCTTTATCGATTATAAAACGATCGTCCGGATAGAGTATGCCAAAAAGCTCCTCTGCGCCTCCTCTATGAATATCAGTGAAGTCAGCGGCAGGGTGGGCTATTCCGACCCCAAGTATTTCAGCAAGCTGTTTAAAAAAATCACCGGGAAAACCATATACGAGTATAAGAAGGAATGCCGGAACATAACATAATTCCATCGTATTCCGTTTTGCATATAAAATGCACAAAGCATATGATTAAATGGAATATATTGATACTTTCGCCCGCATGGTGGTATAAATCTGGATATTTAGCAAGGGGGGAATCGGTTTATGGATTTCATCAGAGAAAGTAGTCCTGTTATTCAGGCGTTGATCGCTACATGCTTCACCTGGTTTGTAACGGCACTCGGTTCCGGCCTGGTTTTCTTTTTCAAGACTATTAACCGGAAAGTGCTGGATTCCATGCTGGGTTTTGCGGCAGGTGTCATGATCGCGGCGAGCTTTTGGTCACTGCTTTCCCCTGCCATTGCCATGTCTGAAGAATCGGGAAATTTACCCTGGCTGGCTCCCTTGATCGGCTTTTTGCTGGGTGGAGCGTTCCTGAAGCTGGCGGACTCCATATTGCCGCATGTGCACATTGGAATGCCTACAGCGCAGGCAGAAGGCGTAAAGACGAATTGGAAGAGGAGTATCCTTCTGGTTACAGCCATTACACTGCACAACATCCCTGAAGGGCTTGCCGTGGGCGTCGCTTTCGGCGCCGTTGCGGCAGGGATCCCTTCAGCCACCCTGGCCGGCGCCACAGCTCTGGCAATCGGCATAGGGATTCAGAATTTTCCGGAAGGCGCAGCAGTTTCGATACCGCTTCGAAGAGAAGGGCTTTCAAGACTGAAAAGCTTCTGGTTCGGGCAGTTATCCGGCGTGGTGGAACCGATAGCAGGTGTGATCGGCGCTGTTGCGGTACTGGCAATGAGGCCGCTACTGCCGTATGCGCTGTCTTTTGCAGCGGGAGCAATGATTTATGTTGTAGTCGAAGAGCTTATACCGGAAGCGCAGTCAAGCGGAAATTCAGATTTTGCAACAATGGGCACCATGCTGGGGTTTGCCATTATGATGCTTCTGGACGTTGCGCTCGGGTGAATACAGTAGTGGAACTCATATTGAGGCGTAAAAACGCCATCCCTGAAAAAGAGGGAAGCCGGCCGGGACAAAACACCCGGAACTTCCCTCTTTTCAGTTTAATTTATTATTTTGTCAGCAGTGATTCCCCTGTCATTTCCGCCGGCTTCTCAAGTCCCATGATTTCAAGCATCGTCGGCGCCAGGTCGGCAAGCCGGCCTTCGCGCAGCTTCCTGTCTCCAAGCCCGATTCCGATCAGAGGCACTACATTGGTGGTGTGCGCAGTAAACGGTCCGCCGCTTTCATAGTCCAGCATCTGCTCCGCATTGCCGTGATCTGCTGTAATCAGCAAAACACCATCTTGCTCCTGTACTGCGTTTACAATTTTGCCAACACACTGGTCAACAGCTTCTACTGCTGCCTTTGCTGCATCAAAAAAGCCCGTATGGCCTACCATATCGCAGTTGGCAAAGTTCAGCACGATTACGTCATACTCCCTGGAATCGATCCGTTTAAGTACTTCTTCCGTCACTTCATAGGCGCTCATCTCCGGCTTGAGATCATAGGTTGCCACCTTGGGAGAGGGTATCAAAGCCCTGTCCTCGCCTTCATACATGGCCTCGACGCCACCGTTAAAGAAAAATGTTACATGTGCGTACTTTTCAGTCTCGGCAATCCTCAGTTGCCTGTACCCCTTGCGGCTGATATACTCTCCGAAGGTGTTGGAGAGGCTCTCCGGCTTGTAAGCAACGACTACATTTGGAAAGGTCTTGTCATACTGCGTCATGCAGACGTAGTAAACCGGGAAGAAGCCCTTGGGCCTTTCAAACCCTGTAAATTCGGGGTCGATAAAGGTGCGGGTGATCTCTCTTGCCCGGTCCGGCCTGAAATTGAAGAATATGATCGAATCATTTTCTCCGATGGTTGCAACCGGTTTGCCCTCCTGCATAATCACCGTAGGCTTGACAAACTCGTCAAATTCCTGGCGTGCGTAGGACTCCGCCACTGCCTGCGCTGCCGACGCCGCTGTCAGGCCCTGCCCCATGACCATGGCGGCATATGCCTGCGAGACTCTTTCCCAGCGGTTGTCCCTGTCCATTGCATAATACCTGCCCATTACACTGGCTATTCTGCCTGTGCCGATTTCAGCCATTTTGGCTTCAAGCTCCTCCACAAATCCTTTGGCACTGTCCGGTGGCACATCCCTGCCGTCGAAGAAGCAGTGAACATATACATCCTTCAATCCATGTCTTTTTGCCATCTCAATCAACGCATAAAGGTGAGTATTATGGCTGTGCACACCGCCGTCCGATAACAAGCCATACAGGTGCAGATTGGTTTTGTTGGTTTTGCAGTTTTCGATTGCCTTTATGAATTCCTGCTTGTCGAAAAAATCTCCGTCTTCAATGGACTTGGTGATCCGGGTAAGCTCCTGGTACACAATTCTGCCGGCTCCGATGTTCGTATGCCCAACTTCCGAATTTCCCATCTGCCCCCTTGGCAGCCCAACATCCATTCCACTCGTATGTACGACCGTATTGGGGTATTTCTGGATATAGCTGTCCAGATTAGGTTTATAAGCGGCTTTAACAGCATTTCCTTCCGTGCGGGGATTCATGCCGAAGCCGTCCAATATCATCAACATTACCAGCTTGTTCTTCATATTATCACTCCTTATCTAAAAAAGGCTGCCTTTTCAGACAGCCTTATAAACCGGAAACAATCGTTCCTTTATTTACTGCACTATTAACCGTCGTACTTGACAATCTTTTCAAAATCATCAAGCTTCAGGCTGGCGCCTCCCACCAATCCGCCGTCTATATCGGACATGTTAAAAAGCTCACCTGCATTGGCTGCATTTACACTTCCGCCGTACTGGATACGGACGGCATCTGCAACTTCTTCGCCGTAAAGCGCGTTTACGGTCTCCCTTATCGTCGTACATACTTCATTGGCCTGTTCATTGGTAGCCGTTTTGCCGGTGCCGATTGCCCAAATCGGTTCATATGCGATGACCAGTTCCTTCACCTGTTCCGCACTGAGGCCAAGCAATGCTATTTTCACCTGATATCTGATCAGATCGGAGGTTACGCCCTGCTCCCTTTGCGCAAGAGATTCCCCAACGCACACAATGGGCTTGAGGCCATATTTGAATGCCGCATGCACCTTTTTGTTGACCGTCTCATCCGTTTCAGCGAAATACTGCCTTCTTTCGGAATGGCCGATAATGACATAATCCACACCCAGATCCTTGAGCATGGGCCCGGATACCTCACCTGTGTAGGCGCCTTTTTCCTCCCAGTGCATGTTCTGTGCAGCAACCTTGATGTTGGAGCCGGCTGCAGCCTTCACAACGTCAGGCAGACAAATGAACGGCACACCTACGACTACTTCCGCATCAGCACCTTCCACTCTGGGTTTGAGCGCCGTAACAAATTCAGCCGCTTCAGCAGCAGTTTTGTTCATTTTCCAGTTTCCGGCAGCAATTTTCTTTCTGGGGTTTTTATTAAGCAGCACAGCTATACCCGGGAGCACCTTTCCTTCGAGAAATTCGAGCGACGCGCCTCCACCGGTGGATATATGCGTAATTTTGTCTGCATAACCGAGCTGCTCGACAGCAGCAGCAGAATCGCCGCCGCCGACAATAGAAAGCGCACCGGACTCGGCTACTGCTTTTGCAATCTCTCTTGTGCCTGTTGCAAAGTTGGGAAATTCGAACACGCCCATAGGGCCGTTCCAGACAATTGTCTTGGCTTTCTTAATTTCCTTGGAAAATTTCTCAATCGTAAGGGATCCGATGTCCATGCCCATCCAACCATCCGGCATATCATCGGAGGGGACATACATATGGTCCGTGTCATTTTTAAATTCCTTGCCAACAATGCTGCCGATGGGGAGCATCATAGAAACGCCCTTGTTCTCAGCCTTATCAAGCAGGTTCTTTGCAAGTTCGATCTTATCATCCTCACAGATTGAATTTCCGATCTTGTAGCCTTTGGCTTTCAGGAAGGTATAAGCCATTCCTCCGCCGATAATCAGAGTGTCCACCTTGTCGATCAGATTTTCTATCACTTCGATTTTGTCGGAGACCTTCGCACCGCCCAATATTGCCACAAACGGCCTGGCCGGGTTTGAAAGCGCTTTGCCCATGATGTCGATCTCCGTCTTGATCAGATAACCGCATACGGCCGGCAGGTAATCCGCCAGTCCTGCAGTAGAGGCATGCGCACGGTGTGCTGTTCCGAAGGCGTCATTGACATAAATCTCGGCAAGGCTGGCAAGTTCCTTTGCAAATGCAGGGTCGTTCTTTTCCTCTTCCTTATGGAATCTGACATTCTCCAGCATGAGCACTTCGCCATCCTTGAGTGCTGCCGCTTTTGCCTTTGCATCCGGTCCGATTACATCCGCAGCCATGATCACAGGCCGGCCTAAAAGCTCGCTGAGCCGTGCAGCGGTAGGTTTCATACTAAATTTTTCCTCGGGGCCGTTTTTAGGCCTTCCCAGATGGGATACCAGTATAGTCCTGGCTCCTTTGCCCACAAGATACTTGATGGTAGGTAGTGCCCCTACAATCCTCTTGTCATCCGTAATTTTCAAATCAGCATCCAGCGGTACGTTGAAATCCACCCTTACGATTACTCGTTTCCCGCTTACGTCTATATCTTCAATTGTTTTTTTGTTATATGTCATGCAAATCACCCTTTCAGTATAGTTAATATCTGTGCCGCGCGTATGAACTCAAATCAAAAAGGTCCACCCTTCAACCACTCACTTAAGGTAAGGGTAAGAGTGGACCTTTACTAAGTCCTTTTAAGTCCTGTTATTTGGCGTCAACCTTTGCCATGTAGGAAATGAGGTCGACAACCTTGTTTGAATAACCCCATTCGTTGTCATACCAGGAAACCAGTTTGACGAAGTTTCCGTTCAAAGCGATACCGGCACCCGCATCAAAAATGGAGGTGTTTGCATCATGAATGAAATCGGAGGAAACAACTGCGTCCTCAGTATAGGCAAGTATTCCTTTCAGCTCATTTTCTGAAGCCTTCTTGACAGCTGCCTTGATTTCATCATATGTAGCTGATTTCTCAAGACGTACTGTAAGGTCAACAACTGAAACGTCAGCTGTGGGAACCCTGAATGCCATACCGGTCAATTTGCCGTTCAATTCGGGTATAACCTTGCCAACAGCTTTTGCTGCACCGGTGGAGGAAGGAATGATGTTTCCGAGAATGGACCTGCCGCCTCTCCAATCCTTGTTGGAAGGAGCGTCAACGGTCTTCTGCGTATTGGTAGCCGCATGTACCGTAGTCATCAAGCCTTCAACAATACCGAAATTGTCATGGATTACTTTTGCAAGCGGAGCCAGACAGTTTGTGGTACAGGAAGCGTTTGATACAACAGTCATGTCCTTGGTGTATTTTTCAGTGTTCACTCCCATTACAAACATCGGAGCGTCATTGGAAGGTGCGCTGATGATAACTTTCTTTGCGCCGCCTTTGAAATGAGCTGAAGCTTTTTCAATGGTGGTGAATACACCGGTAGATTCTACAACATATTCTGCACCGCAGCTTGCCCATGGAATCTCCGCAGGATCCTTGGCTGCAAATACGGCTATTTCTTTTCCGTTAACTACGAGTTTTCCGTCTTTAGTCGAAATTGTTCCATTGAATCTGCCATGTACTGTATCGTACCTGAGCATGTAGGTCATGTATTCAAGATCAATAAATGGGTCATTTATTCCCTTAACTTCAATCTCAGGATTCTCAACTGCAGCCCTGAATACCAGACGTCCGATTCTTCCAAAACCGTTTATACCAACTTTCACTGCCATTTTCTTTCTACCTCCTATATAAATATGGTTATACTTGCCTATCAAAATCACAACTATTTTATATTATTTCATCTGCTTTTTCAATACTTTAAAATGAAAATAAATTAATTTTTTAACAATGTCTGTAACCCGGTTGCAGGTAACTGCACAAAACCTTTATATATCATTTCCCGTATCGGAAATTATATACGAAGTGGCCTTCCGCATTGTCATTATCCGCAGTTGAACCCCAAGGTTATGTTCATTCATCCGCATACACTGTAAATTTATCGATAATCCGGATGGGGTGATAGGAAAGCTTTGCCTTTCTCATCCCTTCTTTCCCCAGATCCTGTTCTCTGTTGATGTATAAGGTATCGCTCCATTCACTCTCGGCAAACTGCTGGTTGATGATCGTATAGAGCCCATCAACGGAATTCCTGGCTTTCTCGATGTGGATGACAGCTGTATTATCGTTGAGCATCTCTCCCACAGTAAAGGCTTCAAATACGCCGTCCATCTTGATTAGTGCACCCTTGCAGCCCAGGGTTCGGAAATTGTGAAGCAGCTCCATGTTGGCAAGCCGTTCGCAGTAATCGCCATCCTGGCAGGTACAGCCCCTGTCCTTGCACCACTGTTCCATGATCCGGCCGCACTCGTCCAGTAATGAGCACTCCAGCGGGACGTACTCAAAAGTGTGCTGTTTCTTGAACTTGTTGATATGATTCCGCTTGCCGTCATATTTCTTGCCGCGCAATTTGATCAAATCCTCCGTATGATACAGGTAATCGCTGTTATCCCGGTCATATTCAATACATTCCTCCGACGGTATGCGGTTTTTGAAATATATCAGCTCCTCACTTGTTATCTTTTTGAATGCAGGCCTCCAGCCTTTTTCCCTGAAATAATCCCGGATACGCGTGAACGCTTCCGCGAAGTTCTCTTCATTAACGCTTCCTATGGGCATCATGGCAAAGGGTTCACCTCTGCTCGGCTCCGCTATGATGCATAAAAGCCCTGCTATGACCGTATATTTGAATCGGTAGAAATGCCTCCAGGCGAAGAAATTAGTAAATGTCAACTCCGATATTTGCGGATTGTGTTGCTTGATAAAACGGTCAAATTCCATCTTGTTATGCAGTGTAATTTCAGCAAAATCCATCTTGAACAATCTCCAGTCTTTTTGCATAATGCAGCCTTGCACGGGTAATTACCTGTGCAAGGCTGCGATGCTCGACCTATCAGGTCATTTATATATACCACATTGTTTTGTTTTCAAACACGGGCCGGGCATCCGGATTTTTGAGGATACCTAATCGCCAAAGCTTACACCGACACTTTTTGCGATCTTGACCAGTTCACCGTCTGCCGGAACGGTTTTCAGCCTGCCGACTGCGTCCTCCAGCGAAACCGCTGTTATTTCATCGCCCTGAAGGCTGACCATCGTGCCGAAATTTTTCTCGTTGGCCAGCTCTACGGCCTTTACGCCATACCTCGTGGACAATATCCGGTCATAGGGATTTGGCCTGCCGCCTCTCTGCAAATGCCCCAGAACGGTGACCCTTGTCTCAATTCCCGTCAGTTTTTCGATCTCTACAGCCACTTTGTTGCCAACCCCGCCCAGCCGGATGGGATCCGGACTGCTTTCATCAACCTTGCTGATAACCATATCGCCGTCAACGGCCTTGGCTCCCTCGGCTACGACTACGATGCTGAAATGCTTTCCGCTTACTTTTCTTTCCAGGATCTTATCCGATACCTTTGAAATATGATACGCAATCTCCGGTATCAATATTACGTCTGCACCGCCTGCAACACCTGATGCTAAAGCAATCCAGCCTGCATACCGGCCCATAACCTCCAGTATCATAACCCTGTGGTGGGATTCTGCAGTGGAATGCAGTTTATCGATTGCTTCCGTAGCCGTATCAACAGCAGTCATAAAACCGAAGGTGGTGTCAGTGGCACTCAGGTCATTGTCAATGGTCTTGGGAACACCGACCACATTCATCCCCTTCCTGGCAAAATCCCGGGCACTTGTAAGCGTACCGTCCCCGCCGATCAGTATCATGCAGTCGATACCGTGTGTACGCACATTCTCCATTACCTGGTCCGACATATCTACATAGTTGACCTTGCCATTGTTTTCAACCCGGAATTTAAACGGATTGTCCCTGTTGGAGCTGCCGAGTATGGTGCCGCCCTTGTCCAGAATGCCGGAAACATCGCCCGACTTAAAATTCACAAAGTCATTGAGTACCAGACCTCTGTACCCATCCCTGAAGCCGATCACCTCATATCCATATTTGACCATGGCTGTCTTTACAACCGCCCTCAGTACCGCATTCAAGCCGGGGCAGTCTCCGCCGCCGGTCATTACTCCGATTTTCCTTATCATACTCTACCTCCGTCCTGTTATGTTCATTCTAGTTATTAATCAATACGCGCCATTTTTAGAAAGGTTCGATATTCAGGAAATATTTCGGATGATCGCCAGCAGAAACTCTGCAGCTTTCACCATGTCATCTATCAATATGCGTTCCTCCACGCTGTGTACCTTGTCCATGCCCACACTGATATCCACCGCTTCAATTCCCCTGCTGTTATAGATGTTCGTGTCGCTTCCTCCGCCTGTTTCCTCGAGCAGAAGCTCAATATTGACCGCCTCGGCCGCTTTTTGCAGTATGCCGATGATCGGTGCGTCCTTTTGAATATTGAAAGAAGGGTATTCCAACTCCGTTTTGAAATCCACGCTGCCTCCGAGTTCTGCGGCAGCCTGTTCAAAGCATTCCTTCATGTGCGCCGTCTGCCGTTCCAGCTTCTGCGCGTCGCGGCTCCGTGCTTCAGCCTTGATGTCCACCCTTTCGCACACGACATTCGTTTCACGGCCTCCGTTGATGGTTCCGATATTGGCGGTTGTTTCAAAGTCGATTCTTCCGAGCTTCATCCTTGAAATTGCCGCTGCAGCGATCTGGATGGCGCTGACTCCCTTTTCAGGCGCTATTCCGGCATGGGAGGCCTTGCCGTTTACAGTTATAAACATCTTGTTCTGTGAAGGCGCTTTAACAGCCGCAGTGCCAATCGGGCCGTCGCTGTCAAGTACGATGCCGTATCGGGCATACAGACGGCCATAGTCAAGATTCTTCGCGCCAAAAAGTCCGCCCTCTTCGGCGACGGTAAACACAACCTGTATGTCGCCGTGCTCCAATCCCTTTTCCTTTAAGACCCTTAATGCCTCAAGTATACATACGATGCCTGACACATCGTCTCCGCCAAGGATGGTCGTACCATCCGACCGTATATATTCTCCATCGATCCGCGGTTTTTTACCGATACCGGGTTCAACAGTATCCATATGGGCTGCCAGCATTACTGCCGGCACGTCCCGGGTGCCCTTCACCGTACAGATCAGATTCCCGGTATTGCCGCCGATCTTTTCGCCGGTATTGTCCTCAAAAACACTATATCCCATTTCGCTCAGCTTTCGTACCAGCGTATCCGCCATCTGTCGCTCTTTTCTTGAAATACTGTCAATGCTTGTCAATTGGAGAAATTCCTCTACCATTCTTTCTCTGTTTACCATCGCATGTCACTCCATTTCCAGTTTATCTTTTTAGTTGGAATCGTGCTTGATTATCTCATCTTTCCTGCCCTGTCCATATTCTTAAAGCCCTGCTGCCGCAGCACCTCATACAGTATGACTGCAGCTGAATTGGCAAGGTTCAGTGATCTAATGCCCTGTCTCATGGGTATTCTGATACAGGTATCCCGGTTGGCCTCAAGCAGCTCCTCAGGAAGCCCCGCCGTTTCCTTGCCGAAGACCAGGAAACTGTCCTCCGGATAGGCGATATCCGTATAAGCCTGCCCCGCCTTTGTCGTTGCAAAATAAAACGTATGCTGTGGATATTTCCCCCTCAAATCGGCAAAACTGTCGCAGCAGGTTACCAATACTTCGTTCCAGTAGTCCAGCCCCGCCCTTTTCAAATACCGGTCTTCAATTGAAAATCCGAGAGGCTTTACCAAATGCAGGCCTGTACCTGTCGCGGCACAGGTGCGTGCAATGTTGCCGGTATTTTGCGGTATTTCCGGCTCAACCAAAGCAATATGTATCGACAATATCGTCCACTCCAATAAAAGATTATCATTCAATTTCATTTTTCCTGGTATAAAACCGTCATATCAGCCGGTTGTTTTTATATTACCACAAATAGTATAAATAAAATACGTATAATCCGAATCGTTTTGGTATTAAATGATGGTAGTCGAATTTTTTTTGTGTTAAAATCTATAGCAAGAATATTTCTAATGGAGCAAACACTGGTATGGCGATAAAGAAATACAG
>JAEZMC010000326.1 GCA_023435805.1 Bacillota bacterium
CCCACTCGACTACCGGCCTGGGCCCAATAACGTATATCAAGGCTGTGGAAGCGGGATGCGACGGTATGGACTGCGCTATTTCATCCTTTTCAGGAGGGACGTCGCAGCCGGCAACAGAAACGATCAATTACGCATTGAAGCAGCTGGGCCACACCACTGAATTGAATGAGAGCGTGCTGAAGGAAATCAACGATTATTTCAAACCCTTGAAAGCAAAATACATTTCTTCCGGGCTGATGGATACGTTTGTGATGGGTACGGAAACCGATGCGCTTGTATACCAGGTCCCGGGCTGTATGCTTTCGAATCTGATTGCACAGCTGAAAGCCCAGAATGCCATGGACAGACTGGAGGAGGTGCTGGCTGAAACGCCAAAGGTAAGAAAGGATCTGGGTTATCCGCCGCTGGTAACTCCCATGAGCCAGATGGTTGGCGTTCAGGCCGCTGCCAACGTACTTGCTGGAGAAAGATACAGAAACATTTCCAAGGAAGTCAGGGCATATATCCGCGGTGAATACGGCAAGGCACCGGGCGACCTGGACCCGGAACTGATCCGTAAGGTGCTGGGGGATGAGAAACCCCTTGAAAATAGATTTGCAGATACACTGGAGCCCGAGTTCGAAAAGGTGAAGGCCAAACTGGGAAGGATTGCCCACAATGACAAGGATGTTTTATCTTATATTGCTTTCCCGCAGATATCGGAAAAGTTTTTTAAAGAGAGGGAAGAAAAGGCTGTGACACGTGTAACGTATACAATAGTTAAAAAGTAGGGGGTGACCGGTATGTCTGTAATGGAAAGCATGGCAGTTGCCTTGTTTTGTATGTCGATGGTGTTCGCGGTGCTGGTTTTTTTATACCTCATCTTATTGGTGTTGTCCCGTCTGCTGGGTATCCGCACAGTCAGCAAGACCGACATGAAAAACAGTGCGGAATTGGCCGGAAGCGAGCAGCAGAATTGGGATGTGGAAGCCGCACATATATCGTCTGGAGAACTGAAGCTGATCAATGTAGATGAAAAAACAGCTGCAATGATTATAGCCATTGTCAGCGATGAATCACAGATCCCCCTGTCGGAGCTGCGGTTCAAATCCATCCGGGCAATTGAACAGGACTCATAATGATAAACGGAGGTTGTCAATATGATATATATCGTTACAATCAATAATAAAAAATATGAAGTAGAGGTGGAGAAGGGGCAGGCGGCAATCTTAAGTACAACAGATATCGCTGCACCGGAAGTCGTTCATGTAAAAAGCAATACGGCAGCCGCTCCTGCTCAGGCTGCGCCTATACCTGTGCAAGCCGCACCGGCAGTTGCCGTAACCACCGGAGGGGGAGAGGCTGTCAAGGCCCCGATGCCCGGTACGATCCTGGAAGTGAAAATCACTGCCGGTTCAAAGGTAAAGAAAGGCTCTGTCTTATTTATTCTCGAAGCAATGAAAATGGAAAATGAAATCATTGCACCGTTTGACGGTACAATCGAACAAATCAATACCGTAAAGGGTTCAGCAGTATCAACCGGCGATGTCCTTGCCGTTATCCGACAGTGAGGTGATAATAAATGTTTCTGGATGCTATTAAAACCATACTGGCAGATTCGGGCTTTGCCGCACTGACCTGGCAGCAATGCCTCATGATAGCCGTTGCATGTATTCTGGTATACCTTGCGATTGCAAGGAAGTTTGAGCCTCTATTGCTGCTGCCCATCGCTTTCGGTGTGCTGCTGGCCAATCTGCCGCTGACAGGTCTGATGAGTGAACCGGCGGCAAACTCTGCTGAACCGGGCGGGCTGCTCTATTATCTGTACCTGGGTGTCAAAAAGGGGATCTACCCATCGCTGATTTTTCTCGGGATCGGAGCCATGACCGACTTTGGGCCTTTAATCGCCAGGCCGTCCAGTCTGTTTATGGGCGCGGGTGCCCAGTTTGGAATATGTGCGGCATTTATTGTTGCCACCGCGCTGGGCTTTTCCCCTCAGGAAGCCGCTTCCATCGGCATAATAGGCGGCGCGGATGGACCGACCGCCATATACCTTACCACCAGACTGGCCCCCGAGCTGCTGCCTGCCATCGCTATAGCCGCTTATTCCTATATGGCGCTGATCCCGTTGATACAGCCGCCGGTCATGCGCCTGCTGACGACAAAAAAGGAAAGGGAGATCAAAATGGAGCAGCTTAGGGAAGTGTCAAAGCTAGAGAAAATTTGTTTCCCTATAGCCGTCACCCTTTTCTGTATCCTGCTGCTCCCGTCCGTGGCTCCTTTAATCGGCATGCTGATGCTGGGGAACCTGTTCAAGGAATCCGGCGTGGTGGAGAGACTTTCCAGCACTGCTCAGAATGCGCTGATCAACATCGTGACCATTTTCCTCGGGGTAACGGTGGGGGCAACCGCGGTAGCGGAAAGATTTCTGAGGCCGGAGACGCTGATGATCATCGGACTTGGGCTGTTTGCCTTCATATTCAGCACGGTGGGAGGTCTTCTCATCGGCAAATTGATGTGCTGGCTGTCGGGCGGCAGGATCAATCCTCTGATCGGATCCGCAGGCGTATCCGCTGTTCCGATGGCAGCAAGGGTATCCCAGGTGGAGGGCCAGAAGGCCAACCCTTCAAACTTCCTGCTGATGCATGCCATGGGACCCAATGTTGCCGGTGTGATCGGTTCTGCCGTGGCCGCAGGCATTTTGCTGGCGCTGTTCGGGTAAAACCGGGCGCGAAGTGTTATCGGACAGAGCAAAACCCGGCTGCTTTTGCTTTGTCAACTGCGGAAAACGGGAACGGTAACAATTTTCAACACAAACCTATTGCATTGTCCATCAAGCTTGTGCTATAATAACCTCTGTCACAAGCGATGCGGGATTGTGTAATGGTAGCACAACTGACTCTGGATCAGTCTGTGAGGGT